>JAGWBT010000041.1:20337-39187 GCA_021295755.1 Candidatus Poribacteria bacterium | reverse complement strand
TGGTCCTGCGGGACAAAGAAGGGCCAAGCGGGTGAGTCTTGGTGCCAGTCGGTCACTGTCCCGTTATAGCGGGGTTTCATCATCAACTGGTCGGTGTAGAGCTTGATGTTGGGACCTAAGAGATCTTCGATGACATCCACAATCTCAGGTTTCTTGGCAACCGCTTGGAAAAGGTCGTCAAAGTAGCAGAGTTGTGTCATCTTGCGGACGGTGTCAAGGCGGGATGTAGTGGTATCCTCACCCTCACGGAACGCCGCCTCAAGTTGGATATAGCGCGATGGCACGTGGGTCACATGCCCTTCAGCGATGTCCTCGCTCCGCTGACGGAGGGCTTCCAGTTCCTCGTCAGATACAACCCGCGTATAGGGCAGGTAACCGTATTCCTGAAAGAACGCTTTCTGATCGGTTGTTAAAGCCATATAATGTCTCCTTTGCTGCACCGTTAATTCGGATGGGATGATATTCTAGAGAGGCTCACGTCAAAAGAAAGTGAAACGTGATGCGTGAAAACTATTAGTAGGAAGGACAGCCACAAGGGCTGCCCCTACAATGGAGGTGTTGGATCTGTGTTAATATCTTTCACATGGGATTGCCCTGCAAACGATGTAATTCTGGGTTGAGATATATGTGATTTTGATGTATAATATATTTCGTTTCAACATACGATGCAATAATACTTAACCACAGGAGATTCAGTTATGAAGTGGGAAAATCACCAAACACTCTTGACAGTTCTGGTCACGCTGGTTGTCGCTATCTTCGGCTTTGCACAGGTGTATATCTTATTCTCTGTCAAGCAGGTGGACAGTCGAATCAATCGACTCGATAATCGAATCACACGACTCGATAATCGAATCAATGAGCGGCTTATACAGATAGAAGATCGACTGGATACACTCACTCAGAACCACATTGATCACCTTGCCCATCACAATCAGGAGAGCGATTAAGCGTCGAGATATGAATCTCGACCTACTCGATTTAGTCCACTAGTTCATTGGTTCATTAGTTCATTTCACGCTTGGGGTGAATTTATCACGTAGTTCATCTGCTTGATCGTTTTTGTTCAGCCAGCCGTAAGATTCTAGTTTGCGATATAGTGTCCGCAAGCCGATTCCGAGTATTTCTGCCGCTCGTTTCTTGTTATTGCCGGTTTCCGCTAATGTCTTGCCGATAGCCTCTTTTTCGATCGCTTCCATTGTCATTCCAACGGTGCCAACTGTCTCATCATCCACATCAATTGAATCTTCCGAATGATCCGGAGCATCGAGATCCAGAGGACTTCCCATTTGAGTATCGGTATCCGAGGACACCTCAGAATCTGTGAAAGTCTCTTGAAATTCGGAGGAGAAATCGTCGAGTTGAAGGGTCTCCGCCCCCGCTAAGATGATGGCAGTTTCGATGACGTTGCGTAATTCACGGATGTTTCCATCCCAAGCGGCATTTTTCAGGTACTCCATCGCTTGGGTGGTGATTCCGGAGACGGGACGGTCATGTTCTTTGCTAAACTCTTTGATGAATGCGCTGACCAGTAGGGGGATATCCTCTCGCCGCTCCCTTAACGGGGGCACCCGAATCGGAAATCGGTTGATGCGGTGATAGAGGTCGTTGCGGAATTTCCCGTTTTTCACCGCCTCCTCAAGATCCGCGTTGGTCGCAGCGATAATACGAACATCGGTTTTGATGGGTCTATCCCCGCCGAGGCGTGTGAATTCCTGTCCTTCTAGTACACGTAGAAATTTTACCTGTGTCTCAGGTCCCATTTCCCCAACCTCGTCTAACAGTAGAGTGCCGCCATTTGCCTGCTCGAACAGCCCTAGTTTGCGGGTAGTTGCCCCGGTGAAAGCGCCGCGTTCATGACCAAACAGCTCGCTTTCAAGCAACTCACGATAAAGTGCGCCACAGTTAATTGTCCGATACGGTTTGTCCTTTCGGCGGCTATGGTTGTGAATTGCGTTCGCGATTAGCTCTTTTCCAACGCCACTTTCGCCACGGATGAGAACGGTTGCATTGGTCGGGGCAACGAGCCGGATCATGCGGAAAAGCTCTCGCATCGGTTTTGAGGTGCCGATGATTTTCGCAAACCCAAACTTGTCGTCAAGCTGTTCTCGTAGATTGACGTTCTGGAGGAAGAGGGATCGTTTTTCGATCGCATTTTTCGCCGTTTGGCGCAAGATGTTAATCTGTATCGGCTTTTCGAGGTAGCCATCTGCCCCTGCCTTCGTGGCTTCGACCGCACTGTCGATCGAACCGTAGCCTGTTAAGATAACCACTTGTGTATAAGGGTCGTTGTCTTTTATGTGCTTGAGCAGATCAATCCCACTCAGATCAGGCATCTTTTCATCCGTGATGACGACATCAACATCTTCAGCGGCTAAGATATTCAATGCTTCGCGTCCACCTGACGCTGCAAAGAGGTCGTAACCTTCGCGCTCAAGCACTTCAATGGCTGCCTCGACGCTCCCCGAATCGTCGTCTACAACAAGGATTTTTGGGATCATCTCATCACCTGATATGTTAGTTCATTGGTTCATTAGTGAGATTAATGAATTTTTGAACGAATGAGCGTTCTACTTGACGGGTAACCAAATGGAGAATTTTGTGCCTTGGCCGGGATTGCTTTCCACATTTACACGCCCACCATGCCCTTCGATAATCTGTTTTACGATTGTGAGACCGACTCCGGTCCCCTCCTCTTTTGTGGAGATGAACAGATCAAAGATTTTGTCAAACTGCTCCGGCTCGATACCTTGACCTGTATCTTCCACCTCAATTTGTACGCCCTCATTTAACGGTTTTGCGCGAACAGTAAGTGTGCCGCCATGTTCTATCGCCTGAACCCCGTTGATAATCAGATTAAGTAATGCCTGCTTGAACTGCGATTGATCGAGTTGAACCGGAGGCAGCGCTTGGATCTCACGATTGACCTGAACGTCCTGCCTTTGTGCCTCTGGTTCATTGAAGTCCAAGACCTCTTCGATAAGCACAGCAAGATCACAGGTTTCAAACGCCAACGGCGGCAGATTTGCATAACGACGAAAATCGGTTAATATTCGATCAAGCCGTTCCACTTCCCTACGGATACGCTGGACACGCTTCTGCAGATCGCTGGAGGAACTCGGTTTCTCAGCGGATAGGTCTTCTTCTAAAATTTGGAGGTTGAGGTTAACGCTGTTGAGCGGATTGCGGATCTCATGGACTAATTCACGGGTGAGGGGAGGTGTCGGTTTAGTGTGCTTATTGCTCAGTTTATGGGCATGCAGGTATCTTCGCCGCCGGGCAACGACAGTTAGGATGCAAACGGCAAGAATCAGAATGAGCCCACTTGAAACCACCCACCAGGTGACGTTCATACGATTTAACAGGAGAGATTTTAAGGGTAACGCAAGTCGCGGTTCGGAGGATCCACCCCCTACCACGTGTTTTGTGTAGGAGGGAATTCCAATTCCCAACTATTGCATCGGTTTCTGATACTTAGTTTATCAACTAGCGTTTAGCGCTATAAGTAGCAGCCCGGAGGAGATTCCCCCGGGCTAACACCGATGGACACATCAGCTACTATGCAGTACTTTCTTGGACTTCTTGAACCTCTATATTTCGCCTTCTTAAGTGCCAGAGATATATGATTGGACTGGCGATGAAAACAGATGAATACGTTCCGACGATTACACCCACGATCAACGCCAGTGCAAAGGTATTAATCTCTTGCCCCGCAGCTGTTTGAAGGAAGATAACGAGAACAACGAAGAGCGTTGTCAACGAGGTCACCACCGTACGGCTCAAAGATTGATTGATACTTCTGTTGATAACTTCAGCGAAGTCGGTGCCTTTGAGCAGCGTACTATTCTCACGAATACGATCAAAGACAACAATCGTATCGTTCAAGGAATAACCGATGATTGTGAGAAATGCAGCAACTGTCGGTAGGTTAATTTCCTTCACGAACACCGAAAAGACACCGAGTGTAATCAACACATCGTGAATCAACGCAGCGATCGCACCGATAGCGAAACGAAATTCAAATCGCCAAGAGATATAAAAAAGCAGGATGACAATCGACCAGATAACAGACCACAGTGCCGCCCATTTAAGGTCTTTGCCAACACTGGGTCCCACCTCATTCACGCTCACAGCACGTGGCACCGCTTGCCAGTCGCCATCTCCTTGTAATAGCGCACCGGTGAGAATCTGTCCGACACTCGCTTGTACCTGTATTTGCGCTGCTTGCGTCAGATCGGCTCCAATTTCGTCCACGAGCGCAAAGGTAATGGTGTCCTCCCCTTCTATAACTTCACTAATCTCATTCCTTAACCGATGGTCTCCTTCGATTAACTGAATCGCATCTCCGGGTTGGAAACGCACCCTCTCCTGCGTGGCACTCACCTGAATGCTCATTGCAGTTGCGTCGCCTGGATCAGCTATCAACGGCACAACGACTCTCTGGCTTTCAAATTCCGTGCTATAGCCGATGTCGATTGAGGCTTCCTGCTTTGCTGCATCCACTTGGATTTTGAAACGCTCGTAGCCCAGTTCTGTCAGTTTCGCAGAGAGTTCTGGTTGGGTTACCGGGCGGTTAAATTTGGCGTAGGTCTTGACGCCGCCCCGAAAATCAATTCCAAAATTTGGGCCATTATGGAGGACGAGCGAAACTACACCAATAATAATGAGGATTGCAGATACAGTAAATCCCATTCGGCTCCTGCTAAGAAAACTGATCGTTGTGTTTCTGATAACCTCTCGTCCGATACTTAACCTCTCGACATTTCGACCGCCAAGCACCCAACCGTAAATTTCTCGTGTGACAACAATGGCGGTAAACATGCTGGCAAAGATACCGACTCCTAACGTAACAGCGAACCCCTTGATGGGACCTGTTCCGAAATGGTAGAGTACAGCGGCAACAGCTAACGTCGTTACGTTGGCGTCAAGGATTGTCCAGAAAGCTTTCTGGTAGCCGGTCTGGATTGCAGACCATACAGTTTTGCGGGTGCGTAGTTCCTCACGGATACGTTCAAAGATAAGCACATTTGCATCAACCGCCATGCCGATGGTCAAAACAAGCCCTGCCAGCCCGGGCAGCGTCAAAGCTGCACCAAACCCGGCGAGTGCCCCCAAAATAATGAGCATATTAAATGCCAGTGCAGTAATCGCAACGATACCTGAAAATCGGTAATAGATTAACATGAAAATCAGAACGATTCCCATGCCGATAACTGCGGCGCGGACGCCATCGTCGATTGCTTCTTGACCAAGCGTTGGTCCCACGGTTCGCTCTTCGGCAATTTTTACGCCGACGGGGAACGCTCCTGCTTTGAGGATATTCGCTAGATATTGGGCTTCCTCAAAGGTAAAATCTCCAGAGATTTGGGCATTTCCGCCGAGAATGGGTTCGTTGATTCGCGGTGCAGATTGGATCTTGCCATCAAGCAGAATGGCTAAAAGTTCGCCGACATGGTTGGTGGTCATTTCACCAAACTTCCGGCTGCCCTGCGAGTCAAAACTCATAGACACAACGATCTCGAAACTGGTATTGCCTTGGGTTTCGCGTGCATTCTTAATTCGATCGCCGCTCAGTAGGACTGGACTCTGGACAACATACCAGCTATTTGCCAGAGATGTTCCATCGTCGTTATGGTATCGAATCTCGGTCCCTTCGGGAATATCGTCAGGCGGTGGGGTATCCGCCGATCCGGTCCAAGCAATCGCACCGGCGGGACTCTTTTCCACCAACTTAAACTCGAGTCGTCCCATCGTCTTGACAATCTGGAGCGGTTTTGACGAGTCTTTCGCGCCGGGCAATTCAACGATGATTCGGGGGCGGTTGGCTTCACGTCGAATCGACGGTTCGGCAACGCCGAATGCATCAATACGGTTTCGTAGCACCACCATAACTTGGTCAATCGCTTGTTCGCTATACTGCCCCAAGCCGGATTCATCCAAGCGAATCTGATAGGTGACTTCCGTGTCGGTCCTATTAACTTCTTGGGGATCGTCAAAGAACTCCAAATCCTGAAGATTTTCCTGTGCTGTTTTCAGATATTCTGCTTGTTCGGTTGGATCCGAAAGCCGTTTCGGGATGCCCACAACGACATTCAGCGCATTTTCCTCTAAGACCGGTTCTGCTACCCTGCAATGAATCTTATCTGCCCGCAATCGCTCAGGTATCGAAGAAGCACGTCCCTTTAACAATTCGATTTTTGACTCCTCAAGATCGACTTCAAGGACGAGGTGAACGCCGCCCCTGAGATCGAGACCGAGTTTTAAGCGATTATCCGGTATCAAGCGACGGACGATTGTTGGAATACTGCCGTACAGATGTAAACCTTCCAAAACCCTTTCAAGATCGGCTCTACTCTTTGAGGACAAGAAATTGACGACGAAGTCTCGTTCTTCTGTTATATCAAATTGATAATCGATCGCCTCCTCAAATCCGTTAGCCTCTAACCTTTTCGCCAAGATTTCCTCGAGCTCCATTGTTGCATCCTGCAAGTTGATGCCCTCCGGGTATTCGACTTCCTGCAGGCTTACCCTTAACGAATTTTCATCGGTCGCTTCAAATCTGGGGAGTCTCTCCTGCATCCAGAGCGAGAGATTTCCGTATAGGGGATTGTAAAAGTTCTCCGGGGTCGGGATGAGGTACAATGCTGAAAATACGAGTACCACAATGATTAAAATTAATTTCCATATACTAACGCTGTACATTCATTTCTCCTCGGAATAAAAAATGGTGCGCCTGGGAGGATTCGAACCCCCGCCACGAGGCTTAGGAAGCCCCTGCTCTATCCCCTGAGCTACAGGCGCAGCTCGGCTAACAACAACGGGATAGTATAGCATATCAAGGGGTCAAAATTCAATTAGAGAAAAAATATCCTGATCCGGGAATTTTTCGCGACCATTGAGGAAGGTCAGTTCAATTAGGACTGCAATCCCGGCAACTTCGCTACCGAGTTTTTCAACAAGTTCAATCGAAGCAGCGATTGTACCGCCCGTTGCAATCACATCGTCACAGATGAGGACGCGACTTCCTTGAGCACAAGCGTCCTGATGAATTGCGAGGGTATCAACCCCATACTCCAGTTCATAGCTGGCTTCATGCGTACGATAGGGGAGTTTTCCGCTTTTGCGGACGGGAACAAAGCTAACCCCCAAGCGATAGGCAAGCGCACTGCCGAAAATAAAGCCGCGTGCATCAATGCCCACTACCACATCAACATTTTTCGGTTTGTAGTGGGCTGCCATCGCATCCACTGCATCGCGGAAGGCGTGTGGATTTTGCAGCAGCGGGGTAATATCTTTGAAAAGGATTCCCGGCTGTGGAAAATCGGGAACCTCCCGAATAAATTTGGAAAAATCGGTCATAAGTGTACTCCGTTCTACAGAAATAGCAAAAAATAAAGGCTCATATTAAAAGAATGTGCAAAATGCTAAAAGCGTAAAACGTAAAAAATGAACTAGTGACCTAAATCGGGTTCTGTTGCACGATTTGCTGACATGAACCAAAAGTGAAATAGGCTTAACTGGCTGCCCTTGTCTCAAAATCTGCAAGCTGCGTCAGGTAATCATAGCTCTGCTGTGCGGCGTCCTCCGGCTCCATGATCTCGGTGAATGCCTGATGCACCGTCACATAGCCGTTGTAACCAATCTCTGCCAACCCTTCAAACACACTCGAAAAGTCGATTCCGCCTTCGTCTTGCAGGCGAATCGGATCATGCGGGACATCCCCGCGAATCCACGTCTCAAGATGCGTTTTTCCTTCGGGACGCCGTATATGGTTTTGGAGATAAACGTTAAACAGATAAGGTGAAAACCGCTTGAGCGTTTCGGGACCGTAATCCTGTCCGCAGAGGTCTAAATTTGCTGGCTCGTAGATGATGCCGAAGTTGTTTCTTCCCACCCGCTTCAGGCTATCGACTGAGCCATCCACTGTTTCAAACAGGCTGCGCGTATGCGACTGATGCGCCAACCGGATGCCTCGCTCGCGGGCTTCGTCGGATGCGCGTTTCGCCCAGTTGATGTCCTCCTCCTTCTTCATCGCAATCCGGATTAGGTTGGCACCCAGCAGATCGGTCAGATCCAGATAAGGTGTGATGTTTCGTAGGGCATCGGGTCCTTGGTCGTTGTTGATCGGAATTGGGAAATCTCCGGTAACCATTGACACAGCGAGGTTGAGTTCGCGAGCTTTCTGGCGGATAGCGGTGATTTGCTGGAGTGGTGTCTGTATCCCTGCCTGCGATGCCCGCATGCAAACGGCACTATAACCGAGCTGATCAGCGAGTGCAGCAATTTCGCCGAAGGATCGGATAGTTTCTTCTTTGGATCCGGGCGCTTCTGCGACCCGAACCGAGAGTGAAAGTCTCATCTTTTGAAACATCTCCTTTTCAGTTAAGCACTTGCTTCAGAAGCGGTACGGTATCCCTCCGAATCCCATTCTGAATTCGTCGTAATGACGTCTTCTGAGCACCTCCGGGAGCCGAAGTTCCGGCAGTTTTATATCTTTAAACGCAACACGTTGGTCAGGCGTTAAATCAGCTTGTATTTCACGGATCAGCCCCGAGATTTCTTTGGCATATTGCCGTCGTTGTGCGGCAAACCTTCTGAGTTTGATTCTTAGCTCATGCCATTCAAGCCGTACACCCCGGTCCACGCGCCCACCTTCATATCGGCTCATTCGAGGTAAGCTAGCACGGGCGTAGTAACTGCGATATGCAGCCTCTACTTCGTCTCGTTCAAACTCGTAATCCTCAACGATGTCCCGGATGTGCACAATCTTGGGTTCGATGCCCTCTCGCTGTTCCTTCGATAAGTTAAGCGCGTTGCTGCTGTCAGGCAGATTGATCAGTTTTACCCCTCCGCCACAGCCAAGAACTAGCAGACTGAGAATAAACAGCGCGACCCGTGAAACGTGATGCGTGAAACGTGATGCGTGAAAGGTGAAAATCATTGGTTCATTTACTCAGTTGATTGGTTCATTAGGACATCGGTACATTAATGAACGAGTGAACTAATGAACCAAATCGGTTTCTGTTGCACGCTTTCTTACTATGAGACGTTATTGAAACACGATGCAACAACTCACTCCCGACAGTTATCTAGCAGGTCTTCATCAAGCTCAATTCCCAACCCCGGCGTATCGGGTACGGTTGCGTAACCATTCTCCATCTGGACTGCTGGCGAGACGATATCAAACGCTCGCAGGCAATTCAGCGTAATTGATGACATGGTGGCGTTGGGCATCGTGGCAGCAAGATGGATTAGATAGGTGGTCGTTATTCCCATCCCGACAATCTGAATCCAGAGCGGCAAATGGGCAGATTCAGAAATTGATGCTTCACGCTTGGCGTTAGCAGCCCGCGAATCCGGGTACGCGATGATAAAGGAGTCGTTCATGCCCGCCTTGATCGCTTCGACGGGATCGGGATTGCCGAAGTGTATTGTGATCGGCATATCACAGCCGCGTCGAATCTCTAGGTATCCGTCAATATCGCCCTGGGGAATAGGTGATTCAAACGCTTCGATATTGTAATCCCGGAGTTTTTTCGCAACTTCAATAGACTTCGCCGGCGTCTCAAACGAGTCGTTGGGGTCAATCCGCAGCTTGTAATCGGACGGCACGACCTCAGTGATCGCTTGCACTTGCTCGATGATATCATGCCATGGACGTGCCTTGATTTTGTGGAGCCGGTATCCGATCGAATAGGCGCGTTTGGCTTCTTCTGCCCACTCTGCGGGCGGCATATCGATCGACCAGTATCCGATTGCGACCTTATCCTGAACCTTGTCGCCCACTAGTTGATGAACCGGCACACCGAGCGCCTTTCCCATGATGTCATAGGCAGCTTGTTGGAACGGTGTTGGTGCCAGCCCATTCATGAATTCAAACGGGTCGCTGCCGACGTACTGTTGAAGTTCCTCGTTGGGCTGCCCTTCGGCTTCACCGATACCAACGAGTCCCGCGTCGGTATGGACTTTATAGACGGTGTTTCCTTGGTACAGATTCCGTTCGACCATCATTTCGGTGATGCCCTCATGATACGGAACATTGACCGGTATCGCTTCGATCTGGGTAATCTTCATGGTGTCGTGTCTCCTCTCACGGTTTATCGATTTAGGGTTGTTTAATCCGCTTAGGGATCTTTACCGTATTCAGTCCTTCTATAAACATATCGCTCATCAATCCTATGGAACACATGTCGCCCCGCTGGGGCTTGGGAGAATTGGTTTGCCGATGTTCTATAAACATGCCGCTCCGCTGGGGCTATGGGTCGGGCAAGTCCGAGAGGATTCATCCGAGCCGAAACCAAGCATGACCGCGGATGCCCAACCTACAGGGTATAGGAATCGATCTTATTCCACCACATATAACGAGCAACTGGGGTTATTCTACATCGGAACTCTGAAAAGGCTAAACGCCCTTTGAAAGGTTGTCACTGGCGAAACCAATTCTTGAGTGTTGGATACAATTCACAATATCGCTGATAGTACGCCTCATATTGCTGCACCCGCCCCGCATCACACCCGATTGTCTCGCCCAACACAATCGCCTTTTCACATGCAGATTCAAAGTCCGAAAACACGCCAACGCCAATTCCTGCAATTATTGCCGCGCCGACAGCGGAAACCTCCCGTGTCTCCATTATCCGCACATCTTGACCGAAAACGTCGGCTTGAATCGCGCTCCAGAGAGCGGATTTCGCCCCACCTTCACCGATGCGGAGTTCGTCGATTGGGGAACCCAACCGTTTGAAACACTCAAGTGAGTGTCGCAGGTCAAAGGCTACCCCCTCCATCAACGCCCGAATCATGTGCCCCTTTGTGTGGTGCAACGTCAAGCCGATCCAACCAGCACGTGCGTGGGGATCAGGGTTCGGCGTTGCTGCTCCCTGAAACCAAGGCATGAAAAACAGCCCATCACTGCCGACAGGTGCGCTTTCAGCATGCGCCGTCAAGTCCTCAAAGCGTTCGCCGAACTGGTCACGCGCCCATGCCAGACTCCGTCCGCCGGTATATGTGCAGCCAAGCCAGATGTATTTCCCCGGCACGGCGTGGCAGATGGGCCAAAGCTGATTGTACCCTTCATCGCTAATGCTCTCAGCAAAAGCCAAGGCGTGCCCCGCTGTACCGATTCCGACATTGGCGATTCCCGGTTTGATAACACCGCCGCCCACTGCCATACATGCCATATCGCCCGCGCCGGCGCAGACGGGTGTTCCTGCTGCGAGTCCGGTTGCTTCTGATGCCTCCGTCGTGATTTCGCCAACCACCATAGTGGATTCAACGACGGGGGGAAAGAGATCACGGCGAACTTCGAGTGCATCTAAGATTTCACCGCTCCAATCTCGTGTGTAGATGTCTCCAGCCGCCGATATCGAGGCGTCCGACACGTCCGACACAAAGTTGCCTGTCAGCCGGAATCGTATCCAATCCTTCTGAATGAGGGCATAACGGGCATCGTTATAGAGGTCCGGCTCATTCTCGCGTAGCCAGAGAATCTTTCCCAACGTGTTGACGGGATTAAGAACCTGTAGTACCCGCTTGCGGAATAGGTCGCCAGCCCGTTGGTTCGCCTCGTCGCACTCCCGCTTTGAGCGTGCATCCAACCAAGCAATCGCACGGCGGATTGGAACCCCTTGGGCATCTACGAGCATCGCGCTGTTCATCTGTCCCGAAAGCGACACACCTTTGATGTCGTGGATCGAATAAGCGGGATGCCTCGTCTTGAGTTCCGCGAGCACTTGACGGCTTGTGTCGCACAGCGCGTTCCACCAATCGTCGGGATTCTGCTCCGCCCAACCGGGGTGTGGCGTCAACAACGGATAGTCCGCGCTCGCCATTGCAACGATATGACCTGCTTCGTTCATCAAAACCGTTTTGGCATTTGAGGTGCCGAGGTCAATTCCCATAACCAGTGACACAGTTTCTCACCTCTTTGGCGTGATGCGTGGTGCGTAAAACGTAACGCGTGATGCGTAATTGCACACGCTGTCATAAGTTGAAGATTAAGAGAGGGTTGGACCGATAAGCGGACTAGGTTGTAGGCGGGAGCAAGCGGAGGCATCAACCTTGATCACTCAACAGTAGATATGTTCTCGGAGGTGTTTTGATACCACTTGCAAGATTCGCAGCCAAGCGTGTGTATATCCTAATTGTTATAATTCAGGAATATCGGGCTGCACGGATTCCAACGCCTCCGTGCAGCCCTGAATCCTTACGTTTTACGCCCTAATACCCCAGCTGCTGGAGATATTCCCGATTCACTCGCATCCGATCCTGATCAGATCGCTCTTCGATTTGACCGGGACAGGCGGTCACCCAGCGATCATATCCGATCTCTTCCAAGGTTGTCATAATTTTGGGAAAGTCCATCACCGTCCCACTGCCGACATCAACCCAATTCACATCGTAAGACTCGCCATCGCCGCCGGAGTAGTTCGCATAGTCTTGAAGGTGAACGTAGATTAGCTGATCCTTGTAACGCTTTATCGACTCGACAGGGTCATATCCCCACAGCGCCGAGTGCGAAACGTCGATGCACAGCTTGCACTTTCTGAGCAGACTCATATATTTCGCCCAGTCCTCAATCGAATCAATTGTTGTGTTGGTATGGATGTGGTAACACACCTCTAGATCGTACTGTCCGGCGTATTCCGCCCATTCCTCCGAAACATCTGCCAACGCAGCGATGTCGTCGTCATTGACAGGACGGTCTTGTGGTTTGCCAGCTCCCATGAACATGAAGCAGTCCGCACCGACTTCGGCAGCGAAGTCCATCCGGCGTTTGTTCATCTCCATCTGCTCCCAATCCTTGTCAATCGGGAGTCCCCGTGCGGTGACAACGACGACGGGCATACCGACATTATCACAGACCTGTCGGACCCGTTTTGGTGTGCCGACCCAATCGAAGGATTGGCGCATCTCCCATCCATCCCAACCGGCTTCCTTGAGTTCTAACAGAAGCGGTTCGAGGTCAGGTGTCTGCCAGCGTAACGTACTATAACCAAGTTTGAAACCCATAATCTAGCCTCCATAATACAATCTGTAAAGTGGATCTGAACAGCTGCTTTTTAAGATTCACAGGGTCATTTAGTGAGGTGTCGGGATTCAGGGATTTCTCCTAAACGCCCCTATGAGGTCAGCGAAAAGATTGACAAATCAACGAACAAGAGTATAATAGCCGATTGCGAATCCACCGTAACGCCTTACAGGCTTGTAATCGCCAAGTTTTCTTCGTAGGCGTTTCGCGAAGTTATTATGAAACAGATGTGGTTAGTTGTCAAGGATTTTCTGAAGATCAAGGGGAGAAGGACATGCGAATATTTATACTCGGTGATTTGGAAGGTGCCGCCGGTGTCGTCGATTTTCACCAACAGACCTATAACGATGCGAAGTACTACGAGCAGGCGAAACGGCTCTCCACATTGGAGGTGAACGCACTCGTTGAGGGCACGTTGGAGAGCGGAGCGCAGGAGGTGTGGTTTTTAGATGGGCACGGTCCAGGAGGGATTGACTATGAACTGATGCACGCGGAGGTACAGATGATCATTGGTCGTCCAATTTCGGCGCCTTGGGGGTTGGATGAGTTGTTTGATGCGTTTTTTCTTTACGGGCATCACTCAATGGGAAATACAGAACGCGGTGTCCTGTGTCATAGCTGGAGCTCGCGCACAATTGCCAACTGCTGGCTTAACGGGGAACTGATTGGGGAGATTGGGTTTAACGCCGCGGTCGCAGGCTCGTTCGGCATTCCAACGGTATTCATCAGTGGGGACGATACCGCCATCGCTGAAACGCAGCGATATGTGCCAAATATCGTGTCGGTCATGACAAAGAAGGGACTCTCGCAAACAAGTGCGTTGTCGCTCGCACCCGCAAAGGCGAGGGAACTCTTGCGAGCTGGGGGAAAAACGGCAATGGAGAAAATTGGGGAAATTGAGCCGTTTACGATTGATCCGCCTTACGAATTTATCACAGAGCTGCTGGAGGAAACGGCGGTTGATGCGAAAGCGAAACGGTCAGATGTTGAGCGGCTGGATTCTCATAGATACAAGATTGTCGGCGACACACTCATTGAAATTGCACACCGCCGGTAGTGCTTTCAACGGGGCAGCGCATACAGCCTATCTTCCAAATCGCCGTTCCCGATTGCTATAGTTACGGATCGCCCGCAGGAAGTCAATCTTTCTGAAGCCGGGCCAATAGGTGTCGCAGAAGTAGTATTCCGAATAGGCACTCTGCCAGAGCATGAAGCCACTGAGCCGAATCTCTCCACTGGTTCGGATAATCAGATCTGGATCCGGCAGATTGGAAGTGTAGAGATGTGCGGTAATCTTATCGGCACTCAGTTCTGCTGATATTTCGTCCGGCGCTTTACCTTCTGCCAATTCCGATTTCAAGTGACGCCGGAACGCCTCGACGATTTCCTCGCGCCCACCATAAGCCACAGCAACATTGAGAATAAATTTCTCGTAGTTCTTTGTCGCCTCCTCCACATCACGAATGGCTTCTTGGAGGCTCGGCGGCAGTAACTCAAGGTTCCCCATAGGACGCACCTTAATCTGATTGGTGTGGAGCCCTTCAATGGTGAGAAGTGATCGCATCTTTGTCTCGATGACGTTGAAAATCTCTGCCACTTCCTCCTCTTCGCGGTTGGTGAAGTTGTCAAGTGAACAGATCCAGATTGAGACAATTTTGACACCCAATTCGTCGCACCAATGGAGTACCTCCTCTAGCTTATCCCCGCCTTCGGAGTGTCCGTACTGCCGTTTAGCAGCGTCAAAAAAGCCTTCTGTTTTTGCGTACCGACGGTTCCCATCCAAGATAATTCCGATATGATAAGGAATCTGCCACTGGCTCGCTTCCCGCTCAAGGCGTTTCTGATAGAGGACATAGAATAATTGCTTAATTCTCTTTTTTATGAATTGTAATGGCTGCATAATGGATAAATATAGACTACCGTGAGAGATCGTCGGGGAGTTCAAATTGACTCAACTCAAAATCTCCAGAAAAGAGCAGATTGGTCACTGTTCCCTCTGGTAATTCCCTTTGGGTCAATAGATAGGTATACTGATGCTTGACAACGCCGATATTCGGAACCACCCAATACTTGGCGGGTTGATATTTCGTGGCCTCCCACCTCTCAAAGTCGTCCGATATTTTTCGCGCTGGCAGTTCCGACAGACCGACAATCTCCTCTTCAACCAAGTAAGCATTATTGTAAATTCCGGCGGGCACCGTTACCGAGACATTTGCAGCAATAACACGGCGGAGCACCCGACGTACTGGTGACGTTTTGGTTTCAAAGACGGTCCACTCTTTTCCGGTCTGCAAAGGAAAGTCCCAGAGGCGGCGCGGCGGGAAATGCTTCTGGGGTGGCACAGTACTGTTAAGAACATCAAACGCTGATTCGATATAGGTCCGCGGTGTTTTTAAGAAATAAGTTCCGGCAATTGGCAAATCAATGTCCCCAAAATCGAAACCAAACCGATAGTAGAGTCCATTCGCGGTAAGATGATCGACCGGTATTCGGTAGACATTCGCCTGTTCTCCGCGCTCCGTGAGGACGCTACCACTGATTTCACTGACAGTTGCCCGGCGGTGGGTGATCCCGCCAATATCTCGGACACCTTCGATTCTAATTGTAAAGGTTTCTCTTATCAGACCCAAGATGTCTATGGCTTCGCTAGTATTATACAGTCGCAACCCAGCACTGACATAGGTCCAAGCGGAGCCATTGTTTGTGGGGAACTCGGAGGCTTGAAGTCCCGCGCTGAGAGGGGGCGAAAATTCTACTTCACCGTGTGGGTCGATCAGGCCCTCCTCGCCACAACTGAGGATAGACAGTATTACAAACGAAAAAATAGATACAATAACGATGTTCTTTATCACCTTAAACAAACTCCCTAGCGTGAAGGAACGCAATTGCGTTTTATATCTCTATTTAAGAATCGCCATCTTTCGCATGGAGGCATAATCGCCAGCTTTCAGCACATAGAAGTAGACACCACTGGTAGCCCGCTCTCCCAATTGGTTGCGCCCATCCCAGTAAACTGCTTTATCCCTACTGATATACTGTCCACGCTGTTTCATACCGACGTGCAATGTTCGTACCAATTGGCCTGATATATTGTAGATTTCAACTGATACGGAGGCCTCCTCACCTAATTCGTAAGGGATCCAAACGTCTGGATTGAACGGATTCGGATAACTTTGGAAGAGTCGAGTCTGCATCGGGGCAGCAGGGATGTCCGGTGGATTAAAGATGGGAGTAATACCGTTTGGGTCAATGCTCGGCATGCCCATGATGCCGATTGCATCGACAGGCACAACAGCATAAAAGTAGCGCGTGTTCACTGGATCGAAACTGGTGCTAGCCACATTAATATCTTGAAATATCGTTGTGTCTTCAAAGTACGTATCGGTTGCGTTGACCCGTCCGGCAATATTGATGTCAGCATCGGGGATGCCATCTTCATTCCGATCTGCGGCGTTCAGCACCTCCGCAGCGGTCTGGAATGGCATCGGCTCATCGGTTTCAATCAACGATGTATATCGCTTTCGGACGATAGCTACCTCACGAATATCCGTCAAATCTTCGAGCTGCCACTGTACACGCACGCTGGCGTCCCCCTCTTGTGAAAGGGTAGGCGTCGAAAGGGCCCCAGCGGGCGGACGACCTGCCATATAGCTCACAGAGCCACCAAAGGTGCCGCCGGGGATCACCACCTCCTCGACATCCGGACGCAGATTAATCAGGATGAGTGTGATTTTCTTAATATCGCCCCCAAAATCGCTGAATGTGATCTGTCCTTCCTGAGAACGGTGGTAGGTGAATGCCTCCCGGATTTCGTGGGTGCCATCCCGTTTTTCAACGATAAACTTTGCGCCCCAACCACGCACCCCTAAAATATCGAGTCGATCCAACTCTCCCTGAATTGCAGCTCGGTCTGTAACCTCAAGAAAACTCATGTCAATTGGAGCGATATCTGCACCATCAACCTTAACCGCAAATTCGTTCATCACAATACCGGGGGTAGGTTCAAAAATAATATAACGGGACGAGAAGGGTTCCGGCATCGCCTCTGAATCCCAATCAACGCGGATAGGGTAGGTGTTGTGCACATCGTGCGGGTGAATCACAACCGGCGGAAAACGGTGCCCATTGAAATAGTGCTTTCCATCATCGCGATTATGCGTGAAGTAGTTCCACTCAGTAAACGTCTTAAACGCTTCAACTAGCGTTGTACCATGATTGGTAAAGGCGTCCAAAAAGTTACCGAATTCGCGGTAAGAACCAGTGGTTGCATCCTCATAAATCTGGCGGACAATATCGACATCGAATCGCTCCGTCATGTAAAATACCCAGATCACAGCTGCATATTCGTGCAAACCGACGCGACTGTCGAGAGCGATGTCAGGTTGATCCAAAAAGATGCCCAGTTGTCTGGCATAATAGTCGTAGGCATCGGTCTCACCGATTTCATCAGGATCTGGGATATCGTCAAGATCTTCAATCCGCCCGCCATCGTATACCTTCGACTCAATCCATGTTGCAGAGGCTTCCATGAACCAACCCGGCATGCGTGCATTGTAGGCAAACTGAATCCCGTGCAGGAATTCATGCGCTGTAGTCGTTTCGATGAAGCGGATGGCCTCTAACTTACCGAAATAGTCGTACAGACGGGAATTTATTGCAAAATAGGGACCGAAAGTCACGACAGTCGGTAATACCCGTCCATTGAACCAATTCGTCGTTGTAAAACCGAGTGCCGGAAACTGAAATAGGTACACATCATATTTATGATTGCCACCATTATCGACATCCCAAAAATCATCAAAAGGCTTTTTGAAGCCCATTAGATTGACCTCGATATGGAAAGATCGCTCGTGTGCTTCGGCACATATATCGACGTAATCTGGCACACCGTTCATGGGATTAACGTCTTCGAGCGGTGGCGCATGTGGACCAACGGTGGTGTAGTGGAATCGAAAATGGGCTGTGTCAAACTTCCTTGGCAGATTGACGGAGCCGTAGGGACTGCCCGGCTGCCCTGGCCGAAGGAAGATCCCCTGAAACTCGCGCTGAATCACCACGGGCAGGCGATCCCAATTTTGAGCAAGGATATTGAAGGTGTCTGTGAAACACTCCTCAATTTCATGGGGGGCATAATGCGACTTGGGATTGATATATTTTCGGGCGGACCGAATGGCGCTATACAATCCCGGATCGGGGGGGCGTGCATCAACCGGTGCAGGCGCGGCAGCCAAAATTCCAAAGGTCAATGCCAAAGATAAGAAAAATTTTAAATGGGTCACTTACATCCCTCTAAATCAGGTTATTTAGGCGTGTATCAATTGGATCAAGATAAGTCATATGTTGGCAATAATAACATCTTGTCTCTCTTTTTGTCAACAACTTTGGGAAGCGGATGAGGGTAAGCGCATTAAGGTTTTCGCTTCCACCTGTTTACCTCCTATGTTATAATGGAAGATACTGATTTATCCTACTCTGAGTGAAAAACATAGTATACAAAATTTGTTGATTTTTCAGTGTGCGGATTGATGCAGTTCATTCCTAGTAAATCCGTTGGGGCAATTAAGGGGTAAACGTCTCTAGAATGGGGAGAGGTTGACTATCCTGTAAAAGGGAAAGCGCAGCTGCGATGAGCTTGTGGTGCAGTGCCGGATTGTTCGGCTCGCCCAGTGGGTAACCGAAGGGATACGGCACAGCAAGGGCACGGGGGGGTTTGATCTGCTCGGTAATGCTCCGAACCAAAGTAATCGAAACGGTTGAAATACCCACCTCCTCAATGGCACGTTGAATCAGTCCAACGGACTGGTTGCACAGCGGTCAGAC
>JAGWBT010000041.1:15346-20185 GCA_021295755.1 Candidatus Poribacteria bacterium | reverse complement strand
TCCGATCCGCAAAGCTGGCGGTCTGATCGTATACAGTGCTGCTGTGCGCACTCTTCAACGCTTGCACATCAACGGTGTTGGGGATTTCACGATAGGAGTAATCGCCGGCCATGAAATGATTATCAAACGGTTCTTGAGACGCTGTATGTAAACCGGCGGTGGTGACTAAGGCAACTCGGCATTCCGTTAGTGGGTGCTGCAGCGGGGTATGCGGCGTTGTGTCGTAACGTCGATAGCGATAGAGTTTCATGAAGATGCGAAGTTTGAAGTCGAGTTCATCAAAGGATGGCATGCTGGATTCCCTCTCTGCATTGTCTAAGTCGTACACAGATCAATATTTCAACTACAGGACTTACGCAAATTTAGCACGCGGCGCAAGATTTTTTATTTTTAACCCCCTACATCCCCCTTATCAGGGGGACTTATAAACCCGCTGCGTAAGTCCTAAACTATATTCTTTATGTCAATTATAGCATAAATTGAGTTGGTTTCAAATGAGCTCTTTCTCACCTGAACACGAACTATTTCCGAAACCGAGGTTTTCGATAATGGCAGATTCAAAGCGAATTGAACATCGTGAGCTCGTTCAATTTTTCAAAGAGGCGTTGATGGCTGTTGGGGCGCCTTCGCATGTGGCAGAGGTGGAGGCGGAGATTGGTGCGGAGGTAGATCTCTGCGGCGTACATTCACACGGCGTTCGATTGTTGCCGGTGATGGTTGAGAACATCCAAACCGGATTGACGAACCCGGATCCGGAAGTGAAGGTTCTTGCAGAGTATCCGGCTTCAGTACTCGCAGAGACAGATCGGGGCATCGGGCGTTATATTTCTGCCCTTGGGATGGATATGGCGATAGAACGTGCCGAAACCTGCGGCATCGGCGCAGTCACTATTCGGGGTGTGGCGCACTGGGGACGTGGATATAGTTATGCAGCGCGGGCGGCGCGAGCTGGTATGATCGGTTTGGCGTTTACAAACGCTATCATCAACTTTCCGGCATGGGGCACTTCTGCAGCGTCCCTAGGCAACAATCCAATGGCCATCGGTGTGCCTGTGGAGGATGGGGCTGAGCCGGTCGTGCTAGACCTCGCCATGACGCAGACAGCGATCGGCCGGGTCCGAGAAGCTGCGGAGGCGGGTCAGTGCGTTCCGCTTGGCTGGGGGTTAGATGCGGTGGGAAAACCGACTACGGATCCGGAAGCAATCGTTGAGTCCCAACGGTTCCTGCCGATGGGTGAACATAAGGGATCCGGTTTAGCGTTCATGATTGAGCTGCTGACAGCGGGCCTGGCGGGTGGCTTGCTCTGCTATGAACTGGGAATAGAGGGACGGCCAACGGACACATCGGGAGGTTCATCTAAACTTTTCATCGCTATACGGCCTCACGGGGATTGGTTAAACGAAAGGACTGCATCGCTCAAATCCTACCTAAAGTCTGCACCGCCGGCAGAAGAACAGGGCGAAGCACAGTGGCCCGGCGAGGGTAGCTATCGCCGCCGAACCGAGTATCTGGTACATGGCATCCCAATTCCTATCAAGCTGGCAGCGGATATAGAGGTACTCGCGCAAGAATTGTCTGTACCGTTGAACTGGAGGGATCAGTAAATTAGTCCGAAGATGTATGCAACCCATTGTCGAATTGACGTAACGCTGCGATACGCTGAAGCACTGGTGGATGACTGTAGTTGAGAAAGACAGTCAGAGGGTGGGGTGTAAGATTACCGAGGTTAGAAACAGATAGGTTTTTCAAACCGGAAATGAGCGGTTCGGGGGAGGCAATGGTCTCAGCAGCAAAGGCGTCGGCTTCATATTCATGCTTCCGA
Source organism: Candidatus Poribacteria bacterium (assembly GCA_021295755.1). Classification (NCBI taxonomy): domain Bacteria; phylum Candidatus Poribacteria; species Candidatus Poribacteria bacterium. Next base: position 18,363 of record JAGWBT010000041.1, on the reverse strand, counting down.
GACATATAGTTCAAACCGATAGACAGGACCAGCTCAATTGGCGTGTAGAGAATAGAGAAGAAAACAATCCCCGCATAGACCGAAGCCCCCTCCATCTGAAAAGCATCAAAGAGCGCCCTGTTTTCAACAAACTGTGAGAGCAGAAAAAGTAATAGCCCAGAATGAAGAATCGATAAAATCGTACCCTTTAGGACATGCTTTTTCTTGTGATGTCCCACCTCATGCGCAATGACCGAGACGAGTTCTCGAACGGAATGCTTCTCGATCAAGGTATCAAAAAGCGCGATCCGCTTTTTCGCTCCGAAACCGCTTAAATAGGCGTTAGAGTGCGTTGAACGTTTAGAGCCATCCATGACGGAGATCTCTGTAAGTGGGAACCTCACTCTCGTCGTATATTCCTGAATCGCGTCTTTAAGTTCACCCTCCGCTAATGGCGTAAATTTGTTAAACATCGGCGCAATCAGTGTGGTAAAAAGCGGCGGCGCAATTATGATGAAACAGGATATCAGTCCCCACGCATAAATCCAAGCAAGGTCGCCAGTTTTTTCAAAGAAGTACAGCACCCCACCAAGTAGAGGGACCCCTAAAACGATTGCCAGTGCGTAAGTCTTGATATGATCCAACACGAACGTCTTGACCGTCATCTTATTGAAGCCGAATTTTTCTTCAATAACAAAGTCGCTGTAGAGTGAAAAGGGGATAGAGATAATATCCCTTGCAAAATAGAGGATTGCAAAGAAAATTAAGCCGGTTACTATCGGTGGTAGATTCAACCCGCGGACAAACTCATCCACAATGTTGAATCCACCCACTAAGATGAACGCCAAAATTAGGCACAGATCGAACGTAGAGGAAACATAGGCAAATTTTGCACCGGCTCTGGTATATTCTTGGGATTGGCGGTATTTGTCGCCATCGTAAAATCCCTCAAATTCATTGGGTAGCTTTGGATCCAGCGCCTTTAAGTTCAGATAGCGTGCAATGCTACGCAGTGCAAATTCGCCAATCAGTGCGGTTAGAATGATGACCAGATATACGTTCATAGCATCAAGGTGGCGTTATAGGAATCCGACCAGTTAGGTTCAATCAATGAAGATATCATCTAAGCCGATTTCTATCACCTGCCCCACCGCTGCCAACCTTTCCATCTCCATCTTGTTCCGATCACCAACGATGGAGATGAGTTTTGGATGACCTTGAACATGCGCTTTATGGAATTGGAGCATTAGGTCCATATTCGACGCCCGGATCGATTCATAGCGAATCTTTCGCGGATCGATTGGAACTTCCAAACGCTCCCAAGAACGCACTGCGCCAATGACGGCCCGGAAACCGATTTTCGCCGTGCGATACCGATTGATTCTCGATTGACGTGCCTCATCGAATCGTTCGGGAGATTCCGGCAGGTTATCAATGAGGTCGATGAGAGCTTCCACTGCCTCCGGCGTTTTGTCCGCTTGGCAGGCGATGTATCCCCACATCAGATTTTGCTCACCCCTGCGGCTGCCTGTCGCATACCTGGCAAATGTGGAATAGGCAAGCGCGCGGGCTTCGCGTAGTTCTTGGAAGACGATGCCGGACATCCCACCCGCAAAGTAGGCGTTATAGAGTTGGATGGCAGGATTGTTCGCCTCATTGTAATCTTCGCCTCCAAACTCGATGTCCACCTGCGATTGTGCCATTTCCTTGTTGAAAAACAGTATCTCGGTCTTTTCGGGGACGCGCGTTTTGAGGAAATAGTAGGGTGGCGGAGTACCCAAAGCCTCTGAGATGGGATGATGTGCCTTGAGGGTTGCACCCACTTCATCAAGCGGGATCGAGCCTGTATAGCTGATTGTGTGTTTGTAACTCAAGAGTCCTTGAATCTCTTTGTGGAGTTCATCTACTGTCAGCTGCTGGACCGCTGCGCTAGGCAACAGCCGCAGATAGCGTGAATCCTCTCCATGACGGTTGTAATTGACCAAGGCACCTCGAATACTACGGTGATTTTTTTTGGCATCCTCCCGATTGGCGAGAATGATTTTGACGAGTTCCTCAAGCGTTGCGGCATCGGCGATCGGCTGCTTCAGGTAATCCATAGTCAACGCCACAGATGCACCGAAGTTTTCGTCAAGTCCCGAAATGGAAATAGTCGTTTCATTGTTCCCAACGTTGAGACTAAAATCGGTTCCTAGTTTATACCATTCTTTCTTTAGGTCTTCGCTGCTGTATTTTGATGTGCCGGATTTATCGAGCAGTTGCGCGGCGATAGCCAACTTATTATTGTGGCGACTGCCGACATCAACGGAAATTGTGAAAACGAAGAGATCGTTGATCGGGTTCTGGGCATAATAGAGTTTGACGCCTTCGTGATAATCGGCGATTTGGTAGTCTTTCGCTGCATTGACAAAGACCGGCTCAATCTCTTCGACGGGCATTTCCAAGACCTCTTTGGCAAAAGCGGATTGCCGCGTGGCATCAATCTCAATTATATCGAGGGCAGGCTTTTCGATCGAGGGGACTTCGTGCTGTTCATCTATACGATAGCCCGCCACATAGTCATCGCCAAAATATCGGTTCGCCACATCGACAATGTCCGGTTTGGTCACCTTCTCCATGCGCGAGATTTCTCCCGCTGTGGTATCCCAATCCTGATAGGCTAAGAACGAATCGCGCATGATACTCACGCGCGCACGATTCGACTCCAAATCCGCTTTTTGAGATTTCTTAAAGTCGGTCACAACGGCTGAAAGGATCCATTCTTCAAACTCACCTTTCTTGATTAGCTCGATCTGTTCTAGAAGGAGTGCTTCAACCTCTGCGAGGGATTGTCCCTCCTTGGGAATACCCCACAGATATTGCGCCCCATAATCGTTGTCCAGATAGGGATAGGAGCCAGCCTCCCGGACTTTTTGCCCCTGATTGAGGTTCAGATTGATTAGCCCGGCTGTCGCATTATCTAAGATCATGTCGAGTAGTTTCAAGGCTTCCGCATCGCGATGGTTGCGACCCTCCGTCCGAAATGCAAGTAGGACATA
>JAGWBT010000041.1:560-15259 GCA_021295755.1 Candidatus Poribacteria bacterium | reverse complement strand
ATGCCGATAGTCTGCTTGCTGTCAATGTCGCCGGAGATGTGGATTGCCATGTTATTGGGCACATAGTAGGTATGGTAGAATTGGTACATCTGCTTCAGAGATGGGTTTTTCAGATGTTCGACTGAACCGAGGGTTGTCTGCTGCCCATACGGGTGCTTTTTATAAAGCAGATCCCTGACGGCTTCACTGATGATACGGCCTTTGCTGTCCATCGACCGGTTCTTTTCCTCATACACCGTTTCAAGTTCGGTCTGGAAGAGGCGGAAAACCGGATCAATGAAGCGATCTGATTCAATGATCGCCCACTGTTTCAGGCGGTTAGCGGGCAGATCGACCTTATAGACGGTCTCCTCCACCCACGTATGCGCATTCACCCCGCGTCCACCCATCGCTTTGTATAGCTTATCAAGTTCATTGGGGATGCCATATTGGGTGGCGAGCTGCGCCGTCTCGTTAATTGCAGCGTAGATCTCCTTCCGTTTTTCTGGATCAGTTTCGTGGAAATGCTGTTCATAGAGATCTGTGATTCTATCCAGATGCGGTTTCTCGTTTTCGTAGTCGAGAGTGCCGAAATTTTGTGTCCCCTTGAAGAGCATGTGTTCTAGATAGTGAGCGATGCCGGTTGCGTCTGACGGGTCATGCTTGCTGCCGGCGCGGACTGAAATCTCCGCGTAGAACCGTGGTTCTTCACGGTTTTCGGTGAGGTAGACAGTCAATCCGTTGTCCAACTGATAAATATCGACTGCCATTGGGTCGTCTGGGTTCGGTTCGTTAATCCGTTTATAACCAGCCCAGCCGGTGGAAGCAATTAAGCAAAGAATTAAGGCATGAATGGAGAGGCGAGATAAGATTTGTTTGCTTCGATACATGTTTGGAATCCTTCCTTTTACAAAAAACGCTTTCACAGAAATGTCTTTTTGTGTTAGACTCATTGAATGCTGTGGTTTTAGAAAGAAACTTGAATATTATACCACAACCAACCTGTGTAATATATACTGTAATCCTAAAAAATTCGGTGTGTTATTATTGAACCACATCTCACGTAAGGAGTCACGTCATGACTGGTGAAGAAAAATTCACCTTCGACCTAGAAGGCTACCTCATTATCAAGAATGTCTTGTCCGCTGATGAAGTTGCGGAGATGAACGAAATCGCCGATCGCGTTTTTCCTCCCGAAGGCGATGACACGCGCTACCGCCGCACAAGTCGCGTTTCGCACTGGGGGGAACCGTTCAAAAATCTGATAGATCACCCCAAGGTACTGCCCTACCTAATTGAGCTAATGGGTCCCAAGGTCCGACTCGACCACGACTACTGCATCTTCATGAACGAAGGCGGCGAGAGCGGTCGCCTGCACGGGGGTCCCGAAGTTGTCGGCGATCACTGGTACAAATACTGGGACGGGGTGATGCGCAATGGGTTGAGCGTCATCACATACTTTCTGACAGATGCAGCAGAAGGCGATGGCGGATTTGCTTGTGTTCCAGGCAGCCATAAAACCAATTTTCTGTCAAGCCTGCCCGACGATATCCGCAATTACGAACGTCCTGCCCACTATGTCGTTCAGCCGGCAGTCGAAGCGGGCGATGCCCTCTTTTTCACAGAGGCGCTTATTCATGGGACAATGCAGTGGCGTGCCAAACATGAGCGGCGATCCTTGCTCTACAAGTATAGCCCTGGACACTCGGCATGGTCGGACAACTACTACGATCTGGATGCATTCGACAACCTAACGGCGCAGCAGAAGCGGATGCTGCTGCCGCCTTCTATCGGCAGCAGACCCGATGTTGTTCAGGAGGTGTAGGCGTTTACAGATCAAGCGTCGTGTTTGAGCCCGGGCAGCAGCGGTCTGTGCAGGGCAAAGTAGACAGCGATAGCACTGGCAATCATACCAACTAGAAAAACCGAAACCAACGTGATCGTAAGTGAAAGCCAAGGTACTTGAGCTCCTGGGTCGGTCAGGTGCGGTGATACCGCGGTGAGCGCGGAAACGGTGCCAATCAGAATCCCGATTAATAGGAGAAAGCCGTTTTCCCACAGCAGCATCAACGACAGGGTAGATCTCCGAAAACCGAAGGCGCGCAGGGTTGCTAACTCTCCACTTCGCTCAATGACGTTTCTCAGCAAAATAATTCCTAAACCGAGTGTGCCGAGAAGCAATCCAAGCCCACCGAGTGTCTGGAAAGTAGAGAGATAGGTATTTTCAACGGCGCGATAGCTGGCTAATTTTTCGGTCGTTGATGTGACATCCAAGCCGTAATCTTCCAACATCCTTTCCAGTGTGTGCCCGATGTGTTCTGCGCTTTCGGAGAATGCCGCAGGATTGGGGACTGAAGGGGGCTGAATTAAGAAATACGCATATCCACTTTGGCTTGGAAAATGTTTCTTGAAATTGGCTTCCGAGATTAGCAGCTCGCTCTGGAAGATACTGCGCTGTAAAACGCCCACTAAACGAAGTTTTAATTGTTCTCCTGATTCGTCTTGGATGCTCAATTCGTCGCCAATCCCAAGGTGTAAGATCCATTGGGCTGAATTGTAATCCCCAATAGCTGGAATGACACCCGGTTCCAGTTCATCTTGCAGTAACTCCCACGGATTTTCCTTCGCGGTGGTTATCCCCTGAAATTGAAATCCACCTCGTCCAATAAAATCCCTTGAAGCCCCCAGAATTCGAGGTTTTTGAGGGCGATAAAGGTTGAGGCAACTTGCATCTTCCCCCGGAAGAAGGCGGAACGGAAAGACATGGGTGTCCGCTGTGGCGTCCGAGTCGGATTCAGAAAATCCCAACTCAAATCGTCCATCCTGAGAGTTGAGGTCATGATGCAACGGGATGTCGGATTCGGCGACTAAAGCAAACCCGCCGGTGCCCGATTCCTTTTGTGGAATGCCTTCCTGTTTTCGTTCAACATGACGGTTTGCCCCCACAGCAACGATCACAAAGCAGGCAGAGCCAACCAACGCTGCACAGAGCATACTGCGACCCGGATGACGCCCACTATTTTTGATCCCCATCTGCACTGTTACGGCAACCCGCGGTTGACTTGCTGCTCGCCCACCTGACCGCAACCATATGGAGAAGAAAGTCAACCCTGCAATCAGTAATAGCACCCCGCTGCCGAAAAAGAGACCCACCGAAGCGGTAGCCTCAGAGATAAGGGCGAATATCGTCAAACCGAGGGCGAGTCCCAAACTAGCAAAGGCAAGGATTCGGCTTCGGGTGCTGACACCCGCACTTCGGCTGGAGAGTCCCCCAGTTCCCACGCCTCCGGCTATCAGCGCAGGAATCGGAACCTTTCCAAGCCGCCGAACGGTCCAACCGATCGAAAATAGGACTACGATAAGGGCAATCAGATAGCCCAAGACCAAACTTAATAGATTGATATGTAAAGAAAGGAAAGGTGTCCCCACCGCTGCCAACCACCACGTTCGTAACCCAGCCATCAGCAACCATGCGTAGACGACACCTCCTCCCAACCCGACTAAGCCGCCAATTCCAGCGATCAATCCTCCCTCTTTCATAAAACGCCGCCGGACGGTTGAAATAGGATATCCGGCAGCCAGTAGAATACCGATTTCATTTGCCCGTTGTTCGACACCGAGTCTGAAAAGCAGCCCCACCAGAAGGGCGGCGGATACGATGAGAAACAGACTGAATCCAATAAAGAGGCCGCTAAAATCTGTTGACCCCGTGGCAGCTGCTAAACCGTCCGCTTTGACGGGTTGAAATACCAAACCGACCTGTTCTGGACGGATTTTATCTAGCAATCGCCTCTGAAAACTGGTTTGGGTTGTTTGAAGGTCGGCACCCAAGACTGTTCTAATCTGAACAGCAGTTAAATCTCCGAACCTGCTACGCCACAACTGTTGCGCTATTCCGTCTGATACAAACGCTTTGGGCGTTGCACGGAAAAGATCCCAGTATACTTCATCTTTGGGGCGAATCCGGTTGAGATCTATCGGAAAGGGCGCGTTCCATTCGGACATATCCTCCGCTTCATGAATCCCCGGAAACACTGGCGTCAGTCCTCGATCAGCGGCTAACCCCTTTATCGCAACAACTCCCTTCAAGCGGAACTGTGCGCCTCGTGTCAACAACGCTTCTCTCGGCCCCACAATGTAATAGCTCACATTAACCTCATCTCCAACCTCTGCACCCAAATCTATGGCAGCCCATTCGTTGAGAAGGATTTCGTCATCAGCGAGTGGAGGGGCAGCTGAACCATCGGTTAATTCAAGGGAAAAGGCACGTTGGATATCTAGTCCCGTAATCGTTGAGTAGGGAATCGTTCGTTCATTGGCGGCAATGGTGTTAGCAAGGTAGGTCAGGATTGGCAGAAACAGCGTCCGCCGCTCAATCGCGACAGCTCTGGCAGCCTCAATGATATCCGGCTTGAGCAGAAATTGTGTACTTTCGAGGGAGAGGTAACCCACGCCTCCAATGGAATCGGAAGAGACATGGCGCAATATCAATCCGAGGTCCTCTAACTTCAAAGCCTGATTCAACTTATTTTGTAGAGCGGACAGAATATCCGCTGCGGTAAGGTCGGATGAGTTGGAAGATGCTGTAGAAGCGAAAATCGCGTTGACCTTTGTCTCACTTCCGAGGGTTTTCTGCAAAACCGTCAGAGGGAGATAGGCATTTAGCGGACGGCTTTGATTAGGACGCAAGCCGAAGGTGCCGATACCACGATCCGGCAGGATTTTCGTGACAGTGAGTCGAAGGGTTTGGAGGACATCCGACGAATCTCGGTGACCGAGCAAAAATTCGCGATGGATATCGCTGTGTCTTTCAAAGGAGAGGAGGAGCTGCTCACCAACTTTTATATCCAATTCGTTTTGGAGGGATTGGTTGATATGGACTGATGGAAAGAGTTGTCCCGGCTGCTTCTCCAAAGAGGGAGCAGATTGACTGGAAGCGTCCTTCCACAAACCTGCAAATCGCTCATCAATTCCTTGGATCTGGATACGAGAGGCGCGCGCCTTGGTCTCGGCATTGATCGCAGTGCCGTTCAAAAGAATCGCTGGTACTGTTTCCTGATGAAATTGTGGTTCGCCTTCCAATTTGTGCGACAGATCAGTTGCTAGCTCTTCACGGAAGAAATGCTCCGACACGAGCGCGTAATCGATCCGCCCTAACCGGTCCAAGGTGAGATCCCGGAGGCTGCCCCGGACGGAATCACCGACGAGCAGGGCCCCAGTCAACACCGCGGTTGCCACTGCGGCACCAAGCAATACAGCGAGCTGAATTCGCCAAAAATAGCTTAAACTTCGGCGCATCTGCCCGCCTCCAATTCAAAACGCCGTTCAAAGCGAGATGCAAGTTCTAGGCTGTGAGTTACCACAATCAGGATGTTCTGTTCGGCTTGATGAAGTTCAAACAGTAGGGCAGATATTCCTTCTGCGGTCGCGTGATCGAGGTTTCCCGTGGGTTCATCACAAAGAATAAGACTGGGAGAGTTGATAAGGGCACGCGCTACTGCTACCCGCTGCCGTTCTCCGCCGGAGAGCTCGGCGGGTCGATGGCTCAAACGATGGGCAAGCCCGACCCGTTCTAGGAGTTCTTGTGCGCGTTTTTCAGCATCTCCATCGCGGTTTTTGAAAGCCATAGTAGGGATCAGCACGTTCTCCCAGACCGAATACTGTGGCAACAGGTGGTGATCTTGGAAGATGAAACCAATACCTTGATTCCGAAATCTAGCGAGTTGCGGTTCTGGCAGTTCAAACGGGTCTTCATCGTTAATCTCAATTCGTCCCGACGAGGGAGGCTCTAGTGTGCCGATAAGGTGGAGCAGCGTACTTTTCCCGGAGCCAGAAGGACCGGTGATCGCAAGAGATTCTCCCTGCGCCATTTCAAACGAAACGCCACGAAGTACTTCAATCGGTTGCGCTTCATCGCCAAAGTTTTTATAGATGTCGAATACCTTAAGAGAGTTCATTAGTTCACTCGTTCATTGGTTCATTAATCAACCAAATGGGGTCTACGTCTTACGTTCTACCGCTTCGGGATGGCTCTCAACTTTTCGCCGGGGTTGCAGATGCAGCACGCCGATGTCAACTGACCGTGAGCAATTTCTACGTCATCTTTTGTGAAAACGAATTGATAGGTGAGGGATTTCGTACCTTTTCTGGCAACTGTCATACAGATATCCAACTCGTCCTCAAATTTGACAGGCTTGAGGTATTCGCACGAGGCTGCCAGCCGGGGCCAACCGATTTTGTCCCCATCCCACTCTGTGGCAACGCTTGTTCCCAATGAACGGAGGAATTCGTGTTCGGCGGATTCCATGAACACAAAGAACCGCGCAAAGTGGACGATACCCGCCATGTCGGTGTCGGAGAATTCTATTCGGCGTTTGGTGCGGTATTCGTGTGGCATGGTGTTATAAAATGTGAGATTTAAAGTATGGTAATTGACTAATTCATCATCACAACAGAAAAATCCTCAACTCTGTCAGAAAGATGTTTAGAACACTCAAAATAACTTGACTATTGAAAGCAAGCTTTGTATACTATAAGTAACAAAACAAGTGGAGAGTCATATGGTTCTCAGTCGGATTCGTGACATCTTAGGACAACCATTTTACTATAGGGACAACTGTCTTATCTACAATATGGACTGTTTGCAGGCATTGAAAAAACTGCCGGCAGAGGTTGTATGGTTGACAGTAACCAGTCCGCCCTATAACATTGGGAAAGCGTATGAAAATCCAATGGCATTGGAGGAGTATCTGGACTGGTGTGAGGCATGGGTTGCGGAGATTTACCGAATCACACGCCCCAACGGTGCCTTCTGGCTTAATCTTGGATATTTTTCAATACCAGATCGTGCAAAGGCTATACCCATTCCGTATTTATTGTGGAACAGGATACCTTTTCATTTGATTCAAGAAATCATCTGGAACTACGGTGCTGGGGTTGCCGGAAAAAAATTCTTCTCACCTAGAAATGAGAAATTTCTGTGGTATGTAAAAAATCCAGATGATTATACTTTCAATCTTGATGCCATTCGAGATCCAAATGTTAAATATCCTAACCAAAAGAAAAATGGAAAAATAAAAGTAAATCCAAACGGAAAAAATCCTACAGATGTCTGGCAATTCCCGAAGGTAACATCTGGTAAGAACCGAGCTTCTACAGAACGAACATCTCATCCGGCTCAGTTTCCCATGGCTGTCATAGAACGTATTATCAAAGCTTCATCTAACTCAAAAGAACTAATCTTAGATCCCTTTATCGGATCTGGGACCACTGCTGAAGTTGCCCTCAGATTAGGTCGTCCCACAGTTGGTTTTGAACTCAAAGAAGATTATTGTCGTATCGCTGCGGACCGGCTTGATAACTTTTTCCAGCACCGAAAAGTACAAGAAGCGCAGTTAGAATTGTTTGGGACAAGTAAATCTGAGGACTTACATCCTTGATTGCCTCCCAACTTATCAGTAGGCTATATCAAGGTTATCATAAGGCAACAGCATTCAATCAATCCCTTCCATGAGTTTGCTTACAGATACATTTAACGCACTTGCAAGCCGCATAATATTGATCAGAGACACATTCCTTTCCCCACGCTCAATACCACTTATATAGGTGCGATGCATTTCAGCCATTTCAGCCAGCTTTTCTTGAGAAATTCCCGCTTGATTCCGTAATGACCGAACTCGGTCACCAAATTTCTTGAGGAGGATATGGTTGGTTGCCATGATGGTGTTTGTTTAGCTGCTTAGGCTAGTGGAGTTCTTTGAACTTCTTGCTGGTTTATTCATTTAACCGTTCCTATATTCAATTCCCTGACCGCTTGCTGCGCCATCTCCGATCCCGGCTGAAGCGCAATGATCTTCTCATAATCGGCGAGTGCATCTTCGTAAAGACCGAGTCGTTGATACGCGGACGCCCTGCGGAAGTAGATGGGGCCCAATGTCGGATGGGTTTCACCCCAACCCTGAATCTCATCGGTTGACAACTGAATGACTTGGTGGTAGTCAGATTCCGCTGCGTCCTGTTGATTTAAGCGTCGGTGGATCTTGCCCCGGCGGAGATATGCCTCCGCAAACGCCGGCTCAATCTCAATTGCCTTGCCAAGATCGGCAAGCGCAAGTTGATAGTCGCCCATCTGCGCGTAGGCAAGACCTCGATAATAGTAGGCTGCCGCACCGGGTTTGCGCTCAATGACAGCTTCATAGTCTGCAAGCGCACGTTGCGTATCCCCCATCTCTAGATAGGTTTCTGCCCGCTTCCACGTTACAAACCCCGCCCATCGTTTCTCCAAAGATGCTGTGTAGTCTGCGAGTGCGCGCTGATAATCACCTAGGGCGCGATGGGCATCGCCGCGACTGTAGTAGGCATCGGCTGCATACCGATTCAGGTTCAGTGTCTGCGTATAATCCTCAATGGCTTTTCGATATTCGCCTAGATGATAGTGTGCAAGTCCGCGTTTAACGTAGGCTTCTGCGTATTTTGGGCTGATTTCGATCGCACGGGTGAAGGCGGAGATTGCGCTGCGGTTATCACGATCTGTTCGTCCCCCTAGGAGTTCCGTCCCTTTGACAACGAATTGGAGTGCCTTCGGGTCTTCGCCTTTCAGACTATCCCAACTCACGAATCGGGAGGCAATGAGGGCACAGGCGACGAGCACCGGTAACATAACATAGAGCAATAAACGCGACATAGATGATCCTTTGTGAGACGGATTGAGCCAACTCCCCTGACAAGGGGTCTCCCCCTGATAAGGGGGCCGGGGGGTTAGGGGATCTTCCCCCTTGTCTCTCCCCTCTTATCAGAGGGGTTAGGGATGCAGAGGCTGAATCTCCCCACCGTATTTCAGTTCGGTGACAGCGTTATAGCGTTTGGAGAGATCGATGGCGAGATAAGATCGCACCCCCGGCGCTGCACCATAGCCGGTTGAGAAGATGAGTTGATGCTTCCCGTGTCTTGCCACGCCATCACTAACCTCGTCCTTAGGGAAAGCACTCACTGTCGTGTGTCCAACAACCAACACTCGACCTCCGATTCTTTTGAGGAATTCAGCCGTTTGGAACGGGGTATATCCACTCCGTAGCACGATAGCGGGACGCCCCCACAACAGTTCGTCAAACACCTTTTTGCTTGGGCGAACGAGGTCGGCAAGTTTTTTGGCAGACCGCGATGTCCCTGCGTGAACGCCGACGAAGCCATTTTTACCGATAGCAACCGTCGGAAGGTTGATCAGGTAATTGTAATGTTCATCCGTCATCCGCTCAAGGAAGTTGAACTGTTTGAAGTAGGGGCCGTGGACAGTCTGATAAAGTTGAGCAATCATATCCTGGCGGTTGTCAGCGTTCATCCCGGCTTTTTTGAGCATGGCATAGGCATCAGCGGACGCAAGTTCGTGATTCCCTCTGAGATAGATGAGGCGTTCTTCGCCTAACTGCTGCTGAAGCTGCATGATCTGATCGACAATCTTCACATCACCGTAAGGTTCAAAGATCGGATCGCCCGGCTTGTGATCAACTGCATCGCCGAGAATCAACCCGTAGACATCTTCCCCCGCTTCAATCCGCTCCACTAGTCTTGTCTGCGTCAACCATCGATTAAAATTGCTCCACTGCGCCTGGAAGTCCGTTGCAACATACACGGTGCCTTTGTCAGGCAGGACAACTAACTCCCCATCCCGCGTTACCTGATTCGGATAATCGGCAAGCACTTTGGCTTCTAACGTCTCTAAGATGCTGAGACAGAGACCGAAACAACTGAATAGAATAAGAAAAAGAGATCTTAGAATTCTCATCGGCTAAGTTACCGCGTTGTCAAATCGTCTCCGAAGTTGGTTGCGTCAGTCTTGCCGCGTTCGAGGCACACAGCGACTACAAGCATCTCAAGGTCATCCTGCGTGTGATTATATATTCCGTGCGATCCCCCAAGCCGATTGGGAATCGCCGCACCCTCGTAGACCTCCTCTGTTTCATCATCGACGGTCATTCGACCGCTACCGTTCAGGATGATATAAGCCTCCTCGATCCGGTCGTGCCGATGATAGCCGACAGAGGTACCGGGCGGTAACAGGGCATGGCTGACGAATCCCCAGTTATTGCGGAAATCCTGATGTTCCCATAGCGTCCGGGCACCGATTTCGCCTTTACCTTCGTGCGATTGGCTATAACCCAGTAGATTGCGATCCAGTCGAGCGACAGGCAGGCGATCTATCGACTCCAAAGGTGCATCGGCACGGTCATCACCGAAATCGGTTGAATCCGGGGGCACCCCAATCGCCGCAACATTGAAATTGAACCATCGCGTCTCTTTGTCGGTGTGGTTGTAGATGGCGTGAGATTCCCCTTGACGTAACGGCACAGCTGCGCCGCCGACAATCTCCGCTGTGCGACCATTATGTGTAAATTGGGCTGCATTGTCAACTGTGACGAAAACCTCCTCAGCGGTATCGTGTCGGTGATGACCGATACCGCCACCGGGCAGCAGAATCGCACTATGGATAAACCGCCAAGGAGTTCCAAAATCATCACTTCCAAAAAGGCTCTTGAACAGGATCGATTTCGCCCCGCCATGGACGCTGCTGATTTCTTCCATCTCTTCACGTCGAGCATATGACATTTTCATTTTTAAGATCTCTCCTCAAAAATTAACAAATCAAGACTTCCGGTTTTCACGTTTCACGGATCACGTTTCACTCTCAATCTTTGGATGGAGAGCGTATCATCAACTGCAAACTAGCACCATTGTTTATTACATTTCAATCCAAAGTTTCGCCCAACTGGAGTTCAACAATTTCAACCGCTTGATCCTTGGTTAGCTCCCGTAGTGTGTCCGGTGTTCCGGTAAGGAGCGGAAATGTCCCGTAGTGCATCGGCACAATAGCAGGCACATTGAGCAGTTGTGTCGCATAAGCCGCTTCACGGGGACCCATCGTGAAGTGGTCGCCGATTGGCAAGAGAGCGAGATCCGGCTGATAGATTTCGCCGATGATTCGCATATCGCCGAACACATTGGTGTCACCTGCGTGGTAAATTTTATACCCATTTGAAAATTCAAGGATATACCCTGCGGGTTCACCGAGATAGACGATCGTACCATCTTCCTCTGTGAAGCTGCTGCTATGGTTGGCTGTTACCATAGTCGCGCTTAATCCATTGACCGAAACAGTGCCCCCTTTGTTCATCCCGATTGTGTTTTCAACGCCTTTACTCGCGAGCCAGGTGCTGACTTCGATCATCGCCACAACAGTCGGGGAATGCTGTTTCGCGAGATCAACAGCATCGGCGGTGTGATCGGCATGCCCGTGTGTAATCAGCATAGCGTCAAGTTTATCAAACGTTTTAAGAGCATCCGGACAGACTGGATTGCTGGCTACCCATGGATCTATTAGATAGGTCTGTCCCTCAAATTCAATCTTAAAGGTTCCGTGTCCAAGCCACGTGAGTTTAATTCCATTATTTAGCTTCACTGGTTTCCTCCCTGTATGATAAAGACTTATATTCAAGCGAGTTTATTATACAGAAGCGACCGTTTCTTTGCAACTATATTGTCGTTGACTTGAATTCGTGAATCTGCTATAATCCGTCTCGTTATAATAGTGCAAATTGCTCCCTATCCCGCGCTCCAGATACCTCCTGTATGGGTCAGTTTTGGGTGTAGAACAGATGAGTGAAGGTAAAGTCGTTCAAAAAACAGAAGTTCCGGCTACGATCGACTCATTGCAGGCTGATTTCAGTGCACTTGGCGTCAGATCGGGAATGGTATTGTTGGTTCATTCATCTTTGAGCGCGATGGGCTGGGTGTGTGGCGGGGCGGTGGCAGTCATCATTGCACTTCAGGAGGTTTTGGGCGCAACTGGAACACTTGTTATGCCTACCCATTCGACCGATCTAACCGAACCGAGCCAGTGGGAAAATCCGCCTGTGCCCGAATCGTGGTGGTCAGTCATACGTGAGAAAACGCCAGCCTACCATCCAGATTTGACACCCACACGGTCAATGGGGGTTATTGCAGAAACATTCCGCAAGCAGAAAGGTGTTCTGCGTAGCGCACATCCACACCACTCGTTCTGTGGGTATGGGCATCAAGCATCATATATCACGGATAACCATTCATTGGAGTTTGGTCTGGGTGAGGATTCGCCGCTTGCTAGAATCTACGATTTGGACGGTTTCGTCCTTCTTCTCGGCGTGGGACATGATAGCAACACATCTATGCACCTTGCAGAATATCGTGCTATCTTTCCAACCAGACGGATCGTACAGGAGGGCGCACCGATCTCAACGGCGGGTTCAAGGAGATGGACTACGTTTGAAAATATGGATCTGGATAGTTCAGATTTTGAGCAGATTGGTGAGGCCTTTCTGTGTGATGTAGGGCCCGAGGCGCATCGTGGCAGGGTTGGGTTGGCAAATTGCCAACTGATGCCCCAACGCGCTGTCGTGGACTTCGCGGTTGACTGGCTTGAGAAGAATAGAGGAAAGTAGACTG
The DNA here is from genome assembly GCA_021295755.1 of Candidatus Poribacteria bacterium. Taxonomy (NCBI): domain Bacteria; phylum Candidatus Poribacteria; species Candidatus Poribacteria bacterium. Next base: position 2,806 of record JAGWBT010000041.1, on the reverse strand, counting down.
AATTTTAATCGATCTACACGCACCTCTGCTGCAAAGGTGCGTTTTGGTTTCGTAGTTTAGATTTGTAGGTGATTTTAATCCGCAAAAACAATCAAAGGAGATCCCATGAAATTAGTAAGTTTCCGGAGTTCTGATGGCCCCAAACTGGGTGCCTCAATTGATGATAAGGTTTTAGACCTGCAAGCCACCTATCAAGCAGCGGTCACAGATGACGCACTGCCCGCACTGTTGAGTGGTATGATCGCATTTCTTGAAGGCGGACAGAGGGCGTTTGACGCTGCTACACACGCAATCAACGTGGCGGCAGAAAATCCAGAGAAAGCGGTCTGGAGCACGGATCCGCTCCTGTCACCGATTCCTAACCCGAAGAAGCTACTGCTGCTCGCCGGGAACTATGCCTCGCATATTGAGGAAGGCGGCGAAGTCGCGTTGAGCCGGTCCGAGACGACACCGCGCGTTTTCATGAAACCGCCCACGACTACCATAGTTGCCACCGAGGAACCGATTATCATCCCACCCAACGGCGTCTTTACCGACTGGGAAGCGGAGATTGGTATCGTCATGGGCAAACGCGGGAAATTCATCTCCGCTGATGAAGCCTACGATTACGTCGCAGGATACACTGCGGTCAACGATGTTTCTGAACGCGAGCTAAAAGTGAAGGACAGTCGCGTAGATCGAGATGGTGATGAATGGTTTGATTGGCTCAATGGGAAGTGGTTCGATACCTTTGCGCCGGTCGGTCCATGTCTGACAACAAAGGATGAGATCCCGGATCCGAACAGCCTGCGTATCGCCTGTCGCGTCAACGGCGAAACCAAGCAGGACGCCAATACGGGACACATGATCTTTAACTGCGCACAGATCGTGGAATTTACCTCAACGCTGGTCACGCTTGAACCGGGCGATATTATCTCAACAGGTACACCCGCAGGTGTTGGGCACCCCGATCAGAAACTGGTCGATGGGGATGTCGTTGAGGTCGAAATTGAGAAGATTGGTGTTTTGAGGAATCCTGTTGTTCAGGGATGATGAAAGCATTTTCTGATTAGTAAAGATAGTAAAGAAATTACGTAATAGAAACCGAGTTTTTGTCAACTACGGGCGGGGTAACCCCGCCCCTACGGTTTCTCTCCGTGCAAATCAATCTCTTGGGAGGACTGGAATGATACCGATTAGGGTGTGACAAGTGGGATTTGCTTCTATCACCTCTTGGCGGAGAAGTCTAAGGCGATAAAGTAGAGGGCGATTTGGCAGCAGATTAATCGTCTTTCTCTGATTCTCCTAGTTTCCCCTGTATGAGTATGTGATAGATGTTTCTCATATCTATTCATATCATCGAATCGTTTATTCATATCATCGAATCGCCTATTCATATCATCGAACCGTTGATTTAGATCGGTAATTCTTTCATTGAACTGTTGGTTTAGATCGGCAATTCTTTCATTGAACTGTTGGTTCATATCAGTGATCCTCTGATTTACATCATCGAACCGCTTATTCATCTCATCTCGACTCGGAAATCTTAAGAGGCCGATGATAATCGTAATCGCAAAGCCAGCAACCATGATTAGGATTTGTAGCGTATCCTTGTCCATGTCAGTCTCCTCTGATTATGTCAATTGGTGTAATATTGTAGCATATCATTCCATGTCATTCACGTAAATTTAACATTCCACCCTTTAATGAGGAGGCACCATAACTATCATTACCACATACTTTCCACTCTCTCACGCAGATGTAATCGCGACAAAGTATATGAAAGGATTTCCAACCGACGATGGGCTTCAGGCACCGCGTGTCGATCTGGTTTCGATCTATCTGGATCAGATTGACCCACGGGACATCGGACGCGAACTTGCCGAGTTACACGGCGTCCCGATCTATCCGAGTATCCGTCAGGCATTGACACTTGGCGGGAATGAACTCGCGGTTGATGGTGTCCTCCTGATCGGCGAGCACGGCGATTATCCGTACAATGAACTTGAGCAGCACATGTATCCGCGCCGTTACCTGTTTGAGCAGATCTGCGGTGTCTTTGCATCAAGTGGACGTACAGTCCCCGTTTTCTGTGACAAACATCTCTCGTATAATTGGACGGACGCCAAATGGATGTATGACCGCGCCAAGGGGCTCAATGTCCCCTTTATGGCTGGCTCGTCCTTGCCGACATGTTGGCGGAATCCGTTCCTTGAGTACGACATTGACACTCCCCTAGAGGCAGCAATCGGGATCGGTTACGGAGG
>JAGWBT010000041.1:0-380 GCA_021295755.1 Candidatus Poribacteria bacterium | reverse complement strand
ACCATTGCGAGAACCCCGCCGTTTTTCTACTCGAACACAGTGATGGGTTTAGGTCAGCGATGTTGATGTTGAACGGCTACATCAGTGACTTCGCCTATGCGGGGCAGATTAACGGCGAAATTCAAGGTGTCCAGTTTCGTCTACAAGGTGGGGGTCCTCACGCACATTTTAGTTATCTCAGCCTAAACATCGAAGAGATGTTCCTCACAGGGATTCCCCAATATCCAGTTGAGCGGACGCTGTTGACGACCGGTGTGTTGGACGCGGCGATGCGTTCTAGGTATCAGGGATATATCCGCATAGAAACGCCACACTTGGCAGATCTCTCTTATCGTTCTTACGAGCAGCTGCCGATTCGACCGATGGTACCGGAACCCAGT
>JAGWBT010000040.1 GCA_021295755.1 Candidatus Poribacteria bacterium | reverse complement strand
GGGGCAGCATCCGTGGGTCCGGTATGAGACACAGATTGACAGCATTGTCAGCGATCCCGAAACCGCTCCGGCGTCAGGTCGCTGGTATGTAGTAACACAGATTGGGATGAGCGGTCATGCGGGAACTCACGTCGAGGCACCCTTGCACGCGGTCGAGAACGGTGCCGCAGTTGGTGAACTACCGGTCGAGCAGTTCTTCGGTGAGGCGGCTATCTTGGACCTCAGCGATGTGCCTTGGTCAATGCCCATTGAGCGTCCACGTCTTGAGAAAGCAGCAGCGCAAGCCGGAGGAATCCAAGCGGGTGACATCGTTTTTATCTATTTTGGTTGGGATCGTCGTGCTGCGAATGAAGGCGGGGGACCGCCCTATCCCACACCCGATGCGCTTCAATGGCTGGTTGATCCGGGGATAAAGCTACTCGGCATCGACAGCCCTGGGCTTGAGGTGCCGGGCAGCCGCGAATTGATTAACCACCATATTTTGTTTGACCGGGGTATTCCGTTAATCGAGAGCCTCGCGCATTTGGAAGATCTCAGCGAGAATCGTGTGTACGTTTTTGCACAGCCGCTGCCTGTCCTTGGCACGGATGCCATTCCGCTGCGTGTGCTAGCATTTGAAGGGACTTCCGATTAACGCGATAATCAAAAAATCTGCATAATTGGCTGTCCTTCCCAATCTTCGGACAATGGCAGATCGAGAACATGAGCGAGCGTCGGGGCAGTGTCAAAGATTCGCACTAGTTCTTTGATCTCGCCAGTCTGCTTAATCTTCGGTCCGGCTGCTATCCACGGAATTGTCAAATCTTCTGGTAGATCCGTTCCATGACTCTTTCCGTGCCCACCATGGTCGCTCTGGACGAGAATAAAGTAGTGTTCCAAAAGGTTTGCCTTTTCGAGTTCTTCGAGTAAAATCCCGATTGCTTGGTCTGCAATACCAATCTGTTCAATATATTCCTCAGACATCCAGGCATGTCGATGTCCTACAATATCCACCACGCCCAAATAGACGAAGCAGAAATCCGGTTGTTCAGCAATCAGGTGTTCCGCTGCGATCTGCGCTATCGTTAGATCACCCTCCGGATCGTCAAGGTTCTCCCTGAAATAGGAAAAATCGAGCGAACCCGGCGCTGCCAGATCGCGGAGCTGCTCCCAGTTATAGATAAATGCTGTCTTCTTTTTCATTGCATGAGCGGCCTCAACGATACTCGGCACCGGGCGCACCATCGGGACCCATGTATTGGTTGTGATACCGTGCCGTGATGGTGTTACGCCGCGAAACATTGAGGTGTGACACGGTAGCGTAGAGGATGGGACAACGCTCTGCGCATTGAAAGTGTAAGCCCCGCGCGCAATTAGGGTATCAATGTTTGGTGTATTTGCCTGTTGGATGCCATCGGGACGGCAACCATCAATGACAATGAGGATTGTGCCGTAGCTTGAAGAATTTTGCATGAAATTTCCTCTCAATCGTATAGAATGAGTTTGATAGGTACATAGCGGAATAGTGGCGAATCCTGATAGACATTTTCTATGATACTCTATTGTCATACCTTGCACAAGCAGGAATTCTTATCACCAATTCAAAGTGCTTGACACAGTACGGATTTCTGAGTATAGTTAGAGCACATTAACCCTTTGGGCAAGTGGCTATAAACCCCGATTGAATGGGGACGAAATCCTAACGAAAATTTGGGAGAGAAGAATGGCAAAAATACGAATGGCTCAGTATGGAACGAAACATGGACACGCTTCCGGCAAATTGCTGGCGATGCAGGTAAACGACGATGTCGAAATCGCAGGGGTTTTTGAACCTGACCCGCAGCAGCGCGCCTCACTGGAAGGATCGGGTGGCGCTGCTTTTGAGGGTGTTCACTGGTTCGACGACAAGAGCGAGATGTTGGAGGATGAGAGCATTGTAGCGATTACCTCCGAGGGTCTCAATGCGGAAAGTCTCGATCAGACCGAGGAGATTGTCAATGCGGGCAAGCACGTCTGGTATGATAAACCTGCAGGCGATAACTGGACGCAATGGCAGCAGGTGGTCGCGGATGCGGAAGACAAGGAGCTGCTCATTCAGATGGGCTATATGCTGCGCTATCATTCCGCTTTCAAGCAGGTTGCTAGCTGGGCAAAGTCGGGCTTTCTGGGCGATGTGTTCGCTGTGCGTGCTCATATGTCCACGAATATAACTGAAGATGCCCGAACTCGGATCAGCAACACGCATCAGGGCGGCATCTTTTTTGATTTGGGCGGTCACATGCTCGACCAGGTTGTCTGGATCTTGGGGCGTCCGGTGAAGGTAACTTCATTTTTACGGAACGACGCAGGCTCAGTATCGGCGTTTCAGGATAATACTCTAGGGGTATTTGAGTTTGAAAATGCCCTTGCCTTTATCGACATCGCCGCGATGGAAACCCAACCAGCGGCGCGTCGTTTTGAGGTGTACGGCAGTCAGGGGAGCGCGATTATTGTCGAACCTTTTGAACCCGGTCTGCAAATCCGTCTCTGTTTGTCAGAGGCGAAAGATGGCTACCAAGAAGGCGAGCAGATTGTGAAGATAGACGGGGAGGGTCGTGGTAGAACTTATGAACTGGAATTAGACGCCTTTATAGCAACCATCGAAGGGAAGCAGCCACCGGATCGACCGATGTCGCATGAACTGCTTGTGCAGGAAACCCTGCTGCGTGCGACAGGGGGAATTTCCGACTAAATCAAAGGGGCTTCTCTACCCAACGCGAGAGGGCATTATGGGCGACAACACAACAAATTTAGCCATCCGCTTCCTCACCGATGCCGATATTCCGAAGATTTCCGCTTTCTTCGAGGGCCTTTCCGAGGCGAGTCGCTCTTTTTATCATCCATACCCCTTTGATCAAGACGCAGTCGCAAAAGTTGCAGGGGAACTCCACAATCCAAGCTGCGTCCATATTGGTGCATTTAGCGACGAAAAGTTGGTTGGGCATGTTTGGTACGTTGATAGAGAGGGAGATGGTTATCCGGGTTTGGGGATTGGAATCGTCGATGCCTTTCACAACAGAGGTATCGGTCAAAGGCTGATGCAACAGATCGAAGGCATTGCTCGCGAACGTGGGAAGCAGGGACTCGTGTTGACCTGTTATCGGGAGAATTATCGGGCGATCCGCATCTATGCCAAACAGGGCTATCGGCTCGTCGGGAGAACCGGGGATGATGTCCAGTTTCGGATGGTTCGCAATTTTGCCGACGATGATACGCCGTACACAATACGGGGTGTGTACGCTTCAAGCATTCCGTGGAACATCGCGCCGTTAACGACGGATACTTGGAACCTCGACGATTGGAAATGGTATATTGAACTGCTCAATGCAGCGGGCTGCAATTTGTTGAAGGTCTATATTTGGCCCACGCAGTATTACCATCCGGACGAGCCGGGGTTGGCTTCCAATGCGTGGCGTTATCAGGTCTGGCACGACGCGCTGGCGTATGCCCGCGTGATGGGGATGGAAACCCATGTCGGCTTTTCAAGCGGAACCGTGCCGCCCCTGACATGGCTGCGCTACCCTCAAATGCGAGCGGAAGATGTCAATTACACCGGCATCACCCTCTGCTGGCAGCGCGGGAAAGAACGCATCCTGCCTTATCAGGAATATTTGATCGATACCTTCGCGGACGTAGCGGATAGTTTTGTTCTCTGGTTTGCGGATCCGGGGGCCTGTATCTGTTCGGAGTGCCGGGACTACCTGAGGGTCATGTTAGATACCCTACATACCCTGTCTAAAGTCATTGACGGCAGAGCGGCGGTCACAGTTTGCCCTTGGTGGATTGAAAACATTGAAGCTGGACGAAATGGTTTTGCACCCCACCCAAACCTGCGCCATCGAATTGCGACAGAGCTACCCGAAGGAAGCGCGGTAATCATTCGAAGTGTCGAATATGAAACGATTGACATCATGCGGGAACATGGATTGGTCCCTTTGCCGCTCGCATTCTTCCTTGATCCGGAGGGTGGATTTGAGTCGAATAATGTCTTGCCTGAACCCAAGTTGCAACAGATTGATGCGTGGCTTAAGAAAGGACTTGAGGAAAAACATACTGCCTCGCTCGCCTATCGGTTGACGCCTTATACGCAGTATCCGGGGGATTACTATTTTTTTCGCAGGCAATTGAATCCGACGCAGTTGAGAGAATCTATCCTCACAGAACTTGGCGAGTATGTTTGCAATCCGCAGCGGCGAGAAGAATTTCGAGATGAAGGAACCCACTTTGCATCAGCGGTGGAGTCGCTTGACCGGTGGTGGAGCGATCGGCGCGAATCAGATCTAGATGATGCAGTGACAGGGTTCAACGCCCTCACGGAAACACACGACTCTGTCAGAGACCTTGCCGATGCAGCGACCTTGTTGCAGCGATTGTCGCATGGATTGGGCAATCAATCGCTTGAAGAATTTACCGAAGACCTACGTCTTCAGATGAGTCCTATGCCAGTTTTTCGAGGGTTGACGCTTGATTATCTCTGGTCAGGCAGGGCGCAGGCGTTTCTACAACTCCGCGTTCAAAATTGGTTGAACAGGCTGCAGCAGTAAGGGGTTATTGGACGAAAATCAACAGTTCACTTGATTCAATTTGCAAAGAGGAAGCTATGACATTACTACGATGGGGAATACTTGGTTGTGGAGATGTGGCAGAGTACAAAGGTGGTCCCCCGCTCTACACGGTTGAAGGTTCTGAACTCATTGCGGTGATGCGCCGTGACAGAGAGAAGGCAGAGGATTTTGCAGCGAGACATGGCGCGAAACGCGCTTATCACACGGTTGAAAGGCTGTTAGCGGATGACGAGATTAATGCAGTCTATATCGCAACACCGCCTTACCTGCATTGCGAACAAACGCTTCTCGCCGCGGAGGCAGGGAAGCATGTTCTCTGTGAAAAGCCGATGGGGATGAATGTCGCCGAGTGCCAGCAGATGGTCGATGCCTGCCGTGAGAACAACGTCACGCTCACAATCGCTTATTACAGACCTTTCTTTCCGAATATCGTAAAAATGAAGGAATTGATGGAGTCGGGAGCGATCGGGGAAGTTGTGCTAGGGAGAATCAATCACACCGCTTCTTATGATCCAAGCAGCCATGAGTGGGGTGCATGGCGCACTGATCCGAAAATTAGTGGTGGCGGTGTTTTGATGGATCTGGGGAGTCACCGGATTGATCTGCTGATGTATTTGTTGGGAGAGGTGACGTCTGTTTCTGGGTACGCAGAAAACGTCTATTTGCCTCATCCAGTTGATGATTCTGCCATTTTTACCTTACGCTTTGAAAACGGGACACATGCCGTCGCGAATATCAACTGGAATGTTGGCGTTTCGATTGACGAAGTTGAGGTCTACGGTACGGAAGGAAGTTTGCGCTGCAATCCCCTCAACAGCGGAAACCTGACGCTTCAGACGAAGGACAAGATCGAGTCATTCGACCAACCTCCATTGCCGTATATGCACACAGGGTTAGTTGAAGCTCTCGTCAATCAGATGCGTACAGGTGTGTTAGTCCGCTGTAAGGGGGAGGAAGGGTTAAAGACAAATGCGATTATCGCCGACATTTATGCGAACAGTGTGAAACGTGACTAAACTTAATCACTCTGGAGCACTCCACATATAAATAAGCTCTCCATTTTGGCTCTCTTCTGTGGAGATCCAAGGAAAATTACACCGCTCCATCTTTTCAATCAAACAGTTCATCACGCGGATCGGATTGGAAAGATGGCACACATCTCTCAGCTGCGATTCGGTGGCCAACTGCTGGTTGATTATGTATTCGATTGCAGACTGCTCATCTAAATTGAGGAGTATTTCCTTTCGTTGATTATCTGCTGCCACCGGTAGGTCCGAATCAACTCCTCCTACTTCATCAACTTCCGCGGTTTCTTCCACAGCTTCCTCTGACTCCGTCACTACCTGCTGTCCCAAACTTTGGTAAGCTGGGACTACTGCTTCCGCAATTCTATCCTTGATTCGGTCCAAATCGCCTTGTAGTTCCTGGATCTCCTCGTGTAACTGGGTGATGAGTTCGAGTGGATCTCTGTCGTTAGAGATCGGCACATCCAACTGGTTATCGCTAGGGAGATCACTGGATTCTCCCCAGTCCGCGCCTATTTCGTCCATGAAAGGAGGGTAGAGGTTATCTATGCTCGGTGCAGCAGAAGGTAGTTCCACATCCCCAGAATCTGCTGTGTCTGAGCAGTTACGGTGCGATTCACAAGGTGGGGTATCAATAAGCTCAATGTTGTACTTATAGGGACTGACTCCCCCTCTACTATCAATGTATGAAATCTTGACGTGGCAGCAATCGCCGACTTCCAATTGATTCATTTGTCCCTGAATCTGTCTGAGGGTTCGTGCGTGATAGTCTCGAAGCATCTCTGGCATACCTCTGACCAGCTGTTTAAAATAAGCTATCGGATCGCAGTCTGACTGAAAATATGGCGCTTTGGTAAGCGGTTGCGTCAAATTTGGAAACCGCACAATTTTGGATGGTACTGGATTCTCTAGCGCTTCAAGTTCAATTCCCCACTGGAGCGGCGCCTCTTTTACGCAGGTTGCGACGTAAGTATGATGTTTGGGCATTTACAAGCTCTCCTTAGTCACACATTAATATAATAGTACAATAGGTGTCTCGGTAAGTTCGTCATACGAAACGTGAACACCTACACAAAAGTTACAAAAAATTGAGTTTTCTGCAATATTTACACAATATATAGTATTATATTATTTAATGGCCAACTATATATAGTATACCAAACTTATGTTAAGCAAATATTTATAACATAGATTGCCACCTAAAGTTATGCACAACTGCGTTATAAGTGGGTGTGGGTTGGGTTTACGAACTTATGGGTACATTTCCGGTACAAGAGTTTGGTCTGTCATGGGTGGCCGCATGTATCCGTTATCTTCTTGGAGAGATGGTAATTCTAGCTTTTGGTAGGGTAGGGCCTCGTAGGGAATCAGACTCAACAGGTGATGAATGCAGTTGAGGCGCGCACGTTTTTTGTCATGGGCATCAACCACATACCAAGGGGCTTGTTTGATATCTGTATACTTAAACATCTCATCTTTGGCCCGGGAATAATCAACCCATCTTCTACGAGATTCCATATCCATCGCACTGAGTTTCCAACGTTTGGCTGGATTTTTAATCCGCCTTCTGAAACGGCGTTCCTGCTCATCCGCATCTACAGATAACCAATATTTGATTAAAATAATCCCGGAGTGCACCAACATCCGCTCAAATTCGGGGCAAGAACGTAAAAACTCATGATATTCTTCCGCATTACAAAAACCCATTACTCGCTCGACCCCGGCGCGATTGTACCAACTTCGATCAAAAAACACTATCTCACCAGCGGCCGGCAGATGGGGAACATATCGTTGAAAATACCATTGCGTTTTCTCACGCTCGGTTGGGGTGCCCAACGCGACCACTCGGCAGATCCGTGGATTCAGTGGTTCCGTAATTCGCTGGATGGTTCCGCCCTTGCCTGCGGAATCACGTCCTTCAAAGATCGCGACTACCTTTAAGCCCTTGTTCAGGATATGTTCTTGGAGTTTGATTAACTCTATCTGAAGTCGAGCTAGCTCTTTCTCATAGAACTTACGCTTCAATTTCTTTCGTTCTTCTACAGGCTTATCCGTCGGTTGGAGCCTGATGAAATCTTTTTCAATTTGCTGGTCTTTCTGCTTTTTAGCTGCTTTATCTTTTTGCTTTTTCGACATGATTACACCCCTGCTAATGCGAGTTTATAGACTTTTACCGCCCCTTCTCTGAGGATTCCGCCGTGCCTGACAATCTACTGCATTATACTTACTACAGGATCTCATGTCAACAGGAATTCTGGCTCGTGAGATTGCTATTGACAAACCATAATAATTCAGTGATAATTATACGAAGACTTTACACACCCTCAGGCCCATTTCCACAATGAAGGAGACAGGAATGAGACATTTTGGTTTGGCAATCAATTTGAAAGATGATCCGGAGATTATCGAAAAATACAAAGAATATCACAGCAACGTTTGGCCCGAAGTTCTAGAGAGCCTGCACACGATTGGGATCACGAAGATGAACATCTACCTGCTAGGTCACAGGATGTTCATGGCAATGGAGACGGTCGATGAGTTTGAGGTTGAAAAGGATTTTCCACGATATCTCGAACAGCACCCACGCTGCCGTGAGTGGGATGAATTGATGCGGACCTATCAAGAGCCAGTGCCTGAAAGAAAGCCGGAGGAATGGTGGGCGTTGATGGAGTGCGTCTTTGAGTTCTAATCGTAAGATAACCACATTGAGAGGGTATGAATCGAGATTATAAGAAACTCCACTTAGAAGCTATGTCGTTTTGCACAGCGTTCAAGGAGATCGAGGGAAAGTTTAGGGTGTGTCGTTTGGCACTCGTCTCGCAATCAGAATCGGAACAATAAAAGAAAACCGTGAAACACAATGAAAAAAACAATCGATCTCATTCAGTCCATGAAACAAAACGGACAAAAAGTTGCGATGCTGACCGCGTATGACTACCCGACAGCGCGTATCCTCAACGATGCTGGGATCGATATCATCCTTGTCGGCGATTCGCTCGGTATGGTAGTTTTGGGTTATGAAGACACGCGATCGGTTACGATGGCGGATATGCTCCACCACACCCGAATCGTGGCACGAGCCAATGCCACATGCTTACTTGTAGCGGATCTTCCGCATCAGGCTTATGAAACACCGGAGCAGGCGGTCAAAAATGCGCGCGCCCTTTGTGATGCCGGTGCTGATACGGTGAAATTTGAGGGCAATAAACCGGAGATTGTCAAAGCCATTGTCGGCGATGGTATTCCGGTGATGGGACATGTTGGGCTATTGCCGCAGACGAGTGAGAAATTTCGGGTGCATGGACGTAAGCAGTCCGAAGCCATGCTGATTGCTGATGACGCAAAGGCGCTTGAAGCCGCTGGCTGCTTTGCAATTGTTCTTGAATCTATTCCAGAGAAGCTAGGCGGAAAAATCACGCAATCGCTGCAGATTCCGACAATCGGTATCGGCGCGGGGGCTGCCTGTGATGGGCAGGTGTTGGTGCTCCATGATATACTTGGGCTTTTTGACCGCACGCCGTCATTCGTCAAGCAGTATGCAAATATGCGGAAAGAAATCCACCGGGCTGTAACGCACTATAAGCTAGAAGTGCAGCAAGGAATTTTCCCGGATGGAGGGCATTCATATCGTTGAGTGAAGCGTAAATTAAAATTCACTGCGCTTTGTACGTAAGGAGAAAGCAATGTTCAAAATAGGTGCTATTGGTGATGAGATTTCACAAGATTTTCAAACTGTTGTCAATGTCGCAAAGGAGTTGAATCTTGACTCAATTGAGATCCGATCCGTGTGGGATAAGCCGCCGCAGGAACTCACGGAGGACGACATCAATGCGATGAAACAGATCCTTGATGGAACGGGGGTTCAAATCGTCGGAATTGCCTCGCCGTTCTTCAAATGTGATATTGACAATCCACAGGAACGGCAGGAGCATCTTGGAATTCTTAAGCGGTGTATCGAGGTGGCGAAAGCATTTGATATCAACCTTATCCGCACTTTCGTTTTTTGGAAAACGGACAACGTCGAGGAACGATGGGACGAGATTATCGGTGCCTATGATGAACCTGTTCGGATGGCGAGTGGAGAGGGGATGATTTTAGGGATGGAAAACGAAGCCTCAACTTCCCTATCAACCGCTAAACTGACAGAACGATTTATCCGCGAAATTGATTCTCCCAATATCCGCGCTATCTGGGATCCGGCGAACGAAGCCCACGCGGAAGGCGAGCCGCCCTATCCCAACGCCTATGAAAGACTCAGACCGTTGATGGTGCATGCCCATCTGAAGGACGCTGGCAAAAATCCTGAAACGGGCGAGATGGAATCGGTCCCGGTCGGTGAAGGCGTGATCGATTGGCAGAGACAACTCCAGGCATTTGTTGACGACGGTTACGAGGGACACCTCTGCTTGGAAACGCATTGGCGTCCAACTTCAAAGATTGAGGATGATCTGCTCAACCGTCCGGGTGGGACTGCGTTCTCCGAAGCAGGCGAGGAAGCTTCTCGGATCTGTCTGCAAAATCTGTTCGGGATGATCGAGAAGTTGTGCCAGTAAAATATGTGATGCGCAAAACGTAAAAGGCAAACCATAATGAAGATTGTAGACGTAAAAACCCAAACATTCAAATATAAGTCGAACCAAGTTAGTGACTCAGAGGGTCACGGACATCCTGGTACTGAACACGATGCGACTCAAACGCTGCTCACGATTGTCACCGACGAAGGCTTGGAGGGTTACGCCTTTGGCGGCAGCCCTGCCATCGCAGAGCAGATCTTTAAGCCCGCGCTGGTTGGGGAAGATCCATTCTATCGTGAAAAACTATGGCAACGGCTCAAGCACTGGCAGCGAATCCATCGAAGTCTCACAGATAATGTGGTCGGTGTAGCGGACATGGCACTGTGGGATCTCGCGGGTCGCTGCTTTGATCAGCCGGTCTATAAGTTGCTGGGGGGCTATCGAGACAAAGTCCTCGCCTACGCCAGCACCATGTGTGGAGACGAAGAGGCAGGCGGGCTTAGCAGCCCAGATGACTACGGTCGATTCGCCGAGTGGTGCATACAGCGTGGCTACAAGGCGATCAAGCTGCACACCTGGATGCCACCCATTCCGTGGGCTCCCGACCCCAAGATGGATGTCAAGGCGTGTGCCGCCGTGCGAGAGGCGGTTGGGAACGATGTTCCCCTGATGCTGGACTGCTACCATTACTACAGTCGAGAGCAGGCACTCTATATCGGCAGGGAACTTGAGAAACTCAACTACTACTGGTTTGAGGAGCCGATGGATGAACACAGCACCTCTTCCTATGCGTGGTTGGCAGAACAGTTGGATATCCCGGTTGTAGGACCCGAAACCGCTGAGGGAAAGATGTTCACTAGAGCAGAGTGGATTCTGCGCGGAGCTGCGGACATCCTGCGAGGCGGCGTGGGAGATGTGGGAGGGATTACACCGTTGATGAAAGTCGTGCATCTGGCAGAGTCGTTTGGCATGGCGATGGAGGTACACGGTGGCGGCGGTGGGAATCTCCATGTGTTAGGCGCAATGGGTATCCCCGGTGAATTCTACGAGCGGGGACTCCTCCACCCGTTTATTGACTATGATGAGGTCGAGCCTTGGCTGCATTCAAAGATTGATTTCATGGACGATGAGGGATATGTCCATTTGCCGCAGGGACCGGGGCTAGGCTACGATATCAATTTCGATTACATCAAAGAGAACACTGTCGAGACAGAAAAATAAATGAAACTCGAAAACCAAGTTGCAATTATCACCGGTGGTGGACGCGGAATTGGTAGATCAACTGCGCTCGCCTTTGCGCGAGAGGGTGCAGATCTGGTGCTCGCGGCGCGAACACTCTCAGAGATTGAAGCTGTCGCAGCCGAGGTATCTGCGCTCGGTCGGCAGACCCTCGCAATACCAACTGATGTAACGCAAAAATCGCAGGTGGACGCGATGGTGCAACGGACACTCGACAGATTTGGCAGGATCGATATTCTTGTCAGCAACGCGGGCGTCGCCATCCACAACCCAATTCCCAAGATTCGCGAGGAAGATTGGGATCTCAATATCGCCGTGAATCTCAAAGGCGTCTTCCTCTGCACACAGGCAGTGTTCAGTCACATGTGCGAGCGGAAGTCCGGCCATATCGTCAACGTCTCGTCGGTCTCCGGCAAATTTGGGCACATCAACGGCGGGGCGTACTGCGCCGCCAAATTTGGCGTTGTCGGTTTTACCGAGACCACGAATAACGAAGGGCGTCCGCACGGTGTCAAAGCGAGTGCGGTGTGTCCAGGACCCGTCGACACCAAGATGCGCCGAGATAATCACCCGGAGGATGTCATCGCGCATTTAACCTTGCCAGAAGAGGTCGCGGATTTAATCCTGTTTCTCGTCTCACAGTCCCCACGTGCTCACATTCTTGAGACAGTTATCCGGACCCCTCTTATGTAGATAGCGTGAAATGTGATAGTGACGGAGAACTCCGGGAACCGAAGAAACAACGCCCAATTAAACCTCGAACTGCCCAATCGAATTAGAAAGTTCAGGATCCCCATAGTTGTGAAAATTAAGGAGGTCAAATGGTAATGCGTCTATTCGGTATCTGGATCATCCTAATTCTGTGTACTTCGTCGTGGGGCTGGGCTTCCATGCCAGAGGAGGCTGGTGACCTCGCCTTCATCTCAGGTGCAAATCCGATCCAAATCTCGCATCACAGGCAGGAAGCTATTCCGTTCAATCCCAGAGAGTCGACACCGATTCGCCTATTTTCGACCGGGCTTATTCGACTTTATCAGAAATACATTTCGACGCAAGACCAATCTGTCTGCAACTTCTCTCCGAGTTGCTCTCGATTCGGGATGGGTGCAATCCAAAAGTACGGGTTCTTTCGCGGTATACTGTTGACCGCTGACCGTCTGCTGCGAGATAACGGAACTACGCTCCACACGCACTATCCCTTCGACGAAGTAAGCGGCAAGTACATTGATCCGGTTGAGGCATACTCACAGGAGGCGTTGACAAGATGATTTGTCGTCACGCCATTTTCCTTGCCGTGCTCTGCTGCGTTTTTCCTGCATTGATAGCACTTGCAGACAGCCCGTCAATTGATTATTATCAGCCTGAAAACATCCGCAAGTTTGCAGATTACCTTTACGCCCAAGGCGACTATCTCCGCGCAGCGGGTGAGTATCAACGTTACCTCTTTTCTCAGCCGACTGCTTCACGGAATGACGTTTTGCGCCGAATCGCCGATAGCTATCGTTTGGGCGGCCAACCTGATCGCGCCGTTCAATTGCTCGAAACGCTCCTCCAAACGCAGCCCAACTCTAATTTAGCACGATATGAGCTAGGCGCAACCTACTTCCTAATGGAACAGTACGACGAATCTGTACGCTTTCTCAAGGAATCGCAGGATCTGTTTCAGGGAAAGGAGCATCACTGGAAGTCACAGATACTGATTGGCATGAACAAGCTGATGCAGAAGCGGTGGGAGGGTACGGTTCAGCACTTTGACCAGTTTGATTTGAGTGGATTGCCGGAGACCGTTGGTCATCGTGCTTCAATGTACAAGAGATACGCTGAAGATGGGAGAAAACTTCCGTCCAAAAGCCCGCTGCTAGCGGGATTTTTGTCCACTGTCCTGCCCGGCAGCGGCAGGGTCTATGTTGGACGCTCCAACGATGCGCTGCTCACTGTGTTTCTGTTGGGTGTGTTGGGGTGGGCGGCTTACGACGGGTTTTCCGAAAATGGCATTTCGTCGCGCAAAGGTTGGACGTTTGGGACACTTGGGGGTATTTTCTATCTCGGCAATGTCTACGGCTCTGTCGTCGCCGCACAGACCCATAATCGACGAACGGAAGCAGCATTTTTGGCGACAATCTCGCTAGAGATTCCGTAGAGGGATTTCGGCTGTTTTATTGTCTATACTCAAGCAACGCTGCCCCTGTGGTGCGGTTAAACAAATGCACCTTGGTGGACTTAAAACGGATTGGCACAGTGTCGCCGCGGTCAATGCGTGCATCGGGGTGAGTGCGCGCCTTGAAAGTCACACCTTCTAATTCCAATGTAAGAAACAGATCACTGCCCAACGGTTCTCGCACCACAACGTTGGCTTGGGCGGTGGGTGATTCGCTTGTCAGCACCTCGATATCTTCCGGACGCACCCCGAGCTGTACCTCTGCCGAAGCGTTCTCAATCAGGCATTGTGTCGGTGCCGGCGTGAATTCACAGGTATATCCCTCGCCCTTTACCAGCCACTGATCCCCACCGTTTTGCAACTGACCATCGAAGAAATTCATCGGCGGACTTCCAACAAAGCCAGCGATGAACGCATTGGCGGGCTGATTGTAGATTTCTTCGGGTGTCCCCAGTTGTTGGAGTTTACCCTCATTAAGCACTACAATCCGATCCGACATAATGAGCGATTCGGCTTGGTCATGCGTGACATAGACAAATGTTTTTTCCAATTCAGCGTGCAGCCGCTTGAGTTCGGTGCGCATCGTCACACGCAATTTAGCGTCGAGATTGGAGAGCGGTTCATCAAGCAGGAATACATGGGCATTCCTGACGATGGCACGTGCTAATGCCACCCGTTGTCGCTGCCCACCACTGAGTTCCCGCGGCTTCCTCCTGAGCAGATGGTCAATCTCCATCGCCTTCGCCGCGTCCTGCACGAGTTGGTCAATCTCATCAGTTGGTGTGCGGCGCATCCGCAAGCCAAAGGCGATGTTATCGTAAACCCGCATGTGTGGGTATAGCGCGTAGGTTTGGAAAACCATTGCGATGTCGCGTTGTTCGGGCGGAACGTTCGTCACGTCGTCATCGTCGAAGAACACTTGTCCGCTTGTCGGATCTTCCAAGCCTGCGATAATATTTAACGTCGTGGTCTTGCCACAGCCCGACGGTCCCAACAACGTCAAAAATTCGCGATCGACAATTTCGAGGGTCAGGTCGTCTACCGCAACAACGTCTCCGAAGTGTTTCGTAAGATGTTCAATAACAACTTTTGCCAAAGAATTTCTCCTATCTCTTGCGTTCAACTATATATTTAAAATTTGCTCGAATTGCTTTAATTTTTCAGACCGCAACTTATTGGATTTTTATTTCACTCCACATTGTTGCCAGTTTCCGCCGCGGTTGTACAGCAGCAGGGGCATCGTATTTTACTTCAAAATCGTCAAAGCGAATAACGTTGCCAAATCCTGATGACAGATAGATTGTTCCTTCAGGATAGCGAACGTCCCTCAGACCCAGTATCTGCTCTTCGTTGACAAAAACCCGGAATAAGTTTGCATCTGCAACGACTCTTAAGCGATACCACTCACCCATTTTGACATCAAACGGTGAAAACCTCAGCAACTCATTTTCTATGAATACCCCTCTAAGAAAGCCTTCTGCATTTACCGCCACTCGTTCTATATGCCAAATTGATGCCCCCACGCCCCACTGTCCCTCGGTGTTTTGTCCGATAAAAAAATAATAACCTAAGTCACTTAGCGCTCGTGGATCTTGTAACCTATCGTTTTTTACAAGCCCGAGGAACTTTTCGGTTGAATGCCCGCGGAGTCCAATTCCAGCTCCATTAGCAACAGTCGGGTGAAACAAGAAAAGATCGAGCCTCATAGACACTGCTACATCATAATCGCTAGCGGGCAACTCTTTAGGCAACAAAACAAGAGTGGTGCTGTCTGGTTCGGGAGGTGGAACGCCTGCAATCAATTCACCATTGTCAATAGCTACCATCTGGTGGTCTTCCCTAACCGCCCAATCTTCTAAGTCCAAATTGTTGAAATCATGACGAAGTATCTCTGCGGATGCCGATGATACTAGCATTGCTAGCATTAACAAAACCGTTCCTCGTTTCACAGAAAACTACCTATCCTTTCTTCCATCGGCTTTATTTTCGATGGTTACTAGCATCAACCGTCAGCCTCTTTTCCTTTTGCAAAGTTATCCCGTCACTGCGCCACCAATGCCATGAATGATGAATCGTTGAAAGATGAATGCGAGGATAATCGGGAGCAGCACCACCAAGACTCCGCCGGCAGCGATGATTGTGAAATCGATCTGCAGCTCCTGCGCGAAATCCGATGCAACCACAGTTACAGGCTTTGAAAATATAGTAGAGGTAAACAACAGGGCAAAGAAAAATTCTCCCCACGACGAGATGAAGGAGAAAATGCCCACCGCAATCATGCCGGGCGTCGTCACCGGCAGAAACACACGGAATAGTGCACCGAGACGGGAGCATCCATCAACCCGCGCAGCACGTTCCAAATCGAGCGGTACTGTCTGGAAATAGCCCTTGAGAATCCAGATAGTGAACGGTAGCGTAAAGGTTACATGGGCGAGGATGACCGCAATGTGGGTATCTAACAATCCGTAACTACGCATGACGAGATACATCGGTATCATAATCGCCACGCCCGGCACACTGCGCGAACCAAGATAGAACAATAGTAACGCAAGGTTGCCGCCAAAATTCATCCGTGCCAGCGCGTATGCCGCAAGCGATCCGAAGAACAGATTGATAAACATCACCGTACCTCCGATGATAAAGCTGTTGACAATAGCGCGCGGAAACTGTCGTGCGGTCGCCGCACCGATTTCCGCACTATCGCCGTATACACGGAAGTACATCAGGTAGTTTTCCAACGTCGGTTCACGTGGCATCCAATGCAGCTGCGTTGCTTCACGTTCCTGCATGAAACTGACCAACACAACCCACAGGTACGGTATTACGATATACAGCGCCGCAATCAGTACGAGTACATATAAAATAGTTCGTTTGACAACGTCTCTATTCACAAGATCCCTTTCTTAGCCTTGAACGGTGCCTCGACGATACAGCACTCGAATATAGATAATCGCTAGTCCCATCGTGATGATCGTGATCAGGTAGGAGTAGGCATTTGACCCACCGAAGTTGAGGCGACCAAACGCTTCCTTATAAGTCTGCCAAGCGATGACGTAGGTCGCATCGCCGGGACCGCCTGCCGTCAGTGCGTAGATGATGTCGAAACCACCACGGAAAGCGTTCATCGTTTCAATGATAGCGACAATCATAATCGGGTGCAGCAGCCACGGTAGCGTAATGTGTTGGAAACGACGCCATGCGTTCGCGCCATCCACCTGCGCTGCGCGGTATTGCTCGCCGGGAATTGCCTGCAACGCTGCTAAAAAGATAATACATGCAAACGGCACACTCCGCCAGACGTGTGCGGCGATGGCGGCGTTGATCGCGACAAACGGCGAAGCCATGCCTAGATACTCAATCTCAGCGCCCGTCAGGCGATTGAAAAGACCAACGAAATCACCTATCATCTGGTTAAATGCGCCGTGTTCACCGAATAGCCCCGCCCACATCAAGCCGTTGACGATACCCGGCACCGCCCACGGAATCAATAACAATGCACGTGCGAGTCCTCGCCCTCTGAATTGTTCATTGAACAGTACAGCAATGCCTATCGCAACAATGATAACCAACGCCACCGACATTCCCCCAAAATAGAGGGTAACACGGAGCGAGTGCCAAAAATCGTAACTCGTCAATACATCAACATAATTACCCAAACCAACGAAGGCGTGATCCTCCGGACGACGCAGATTGTAGCGGTGTAGACTGGTCCACAATGATACGACAACCGGATACGCAATCAGCGCAAGGATGAGAATAACACTCGGAACGTTGAGCAGATAGGCGAAAATGCGGTCGCCACGTTCTTTTGTGCTTAAGCGCGAAACGCCTTTGTCTCCCCGATGAGATCGGGATCCAAAGCGACCTGCGCCGGTTTGGTCCTCTAAGTTGTTTTCATTCACAGTTGAATTTCCTTGTCAAGTTTATGTCCACTCTCGCTTCAATTCCTGGCACCGCTTCGCAATCCGTGCTAGTCCATCACGCGGGGACAGTTGACGGATAAGAATCTTTTGGATTTCGGGCTGCGAATAGAAATTGAAATCGGGATACCACGGGGCTTTAATAATTTCGCGGATGCGTGCCACCGCTGACAATGCCCTAACCATTTCGATGTCGCCCCATAGCTCGGTCAGGTCGATAATTTCCGGGTCGTCGAACATGGACTCGAACGCAAAGCCCAAACCGCACAAGCGATACCAGTGCCGCGCTGTGTAATAGTCACCTGCCGCATCTTTGCCGCCCAGAAACTGCATTAGCTGCCAAGCGTCTAATAGGCGCTCCTCACGACAATGTGTCGTTAAGCAGTACATCCGTGTCCAGCCGAGCGTGCCGTTCTGCCCCGGTTCGAGGGAGGGGATGTATGTCATTTTAAGGGGTTTCGCATAGAGGGTCTTAGATTCGGGGATACCCCGTGCCCGAAGATCCGCTTCGGCAACGGCACTGTTCTCGCGATTATTGACCCATTCCATATTGTGCCGGATGATCATTGCAAACGCTTGACGTCCCGCTGCGAAATTCTCCAGAATCAGTGGCGAAGTCAGAGAATTGATGTCGATAATACGGTGCTTGTGGATACCGTCAACAATCCATTGAAGGATCTTCTCTGCGCGTCGTCCTTCATCATCTGGAAAAATTGGATTGAGGTCGTCATCGAACAGATCGATCTCGGAGGCGTAGTTCAATGTCCACCAATCGAAGAAGCCAGTAACGACCTGCCGAAAACCGAGCATAATCGGATATTCAACTAAATCGCCAGCAGGACTGCGTACCTTCGCCTCTTTTATTTTTATCGCCTGTTCCGTCAATTCGTCCAGCGTTCGTGCTGCTTTGTCATATCCCGCCGCCTGCACCATCGACTCATTGTACGCCCATACCATAAAATCCGTGTAATAGGGCAACCCGTAGCGTTCCCCTTTGTAACTCATCGCCTCTAGGTTATAGTCGAAGATGTCGTCGCCGCCGTATTCATCCGCACCGGGCAACCCTTCGTATGGGCGGATCCACCCCGCCTCAATCCATTCAACAAAGTCATCATCGCGTACGTAGCAGCAATCCATCGGTGTTTTGCCAACGAATAACGCGACCATTTTATCGTGGTAGTTGCCTGACACCGCCTCGTAGGCGACGTCGATGTTTGACTGCTGCTCGAAATATTCGATGTTCTTACGGACAAGGTCAGGCTCGTAGGGCCACCCTTTGAAAATGACACCTTCAGGCGCGTTCCGCCAGCAACCTGCCATCAAGCCGGCACCTACCAACGCCGATGTTTTGAGAAAATGACGCCGCGTTATACCTGCCACTTCACCCTTTCCTGCTCGTATTTTGTCAGATGTAAATTGAAAGCGAAGCGTGAAAACAATCTGATTACTGAACGAATGAACCAATGAACCAATGTACTAATGTACTCCGACACCGGTTTGCCATACGCCCCAGTCCATCGCGGGGAGATTGTTGACGCAGCAGGATTTTCTGAATCTCCGGCTGATAATAGACGTTGAAGTCGGGGAACCACGGGGCTTTGATGTTCTCTCGGATGCGGGCGACCTGCGATAGTTCTTTCACCAGTTTGATGTTTCCCCACTGCTCTGTGAGCGCAACGATTTCGGGATCGTCCATCAGGGAAATGAACGCGAATCCCAAGCCCCGGAGTTGGAACCAACGTCGCGCTGTGTAATAGTCACCAGTCGCGTCCTTGCCTCCGAGGAATTGCATCAATTTCCATGCGTCCAATAGGTGTTCCTCTTGGCAATGAGATGTTAGACTATACATCCGCGTCCACCCCAGCGTGCCGTGTTGTTCGGGTTCGAGAGAAGGGAGGCGTGCCATCTTAATGACCTTTGCATGGAGGGTTTCCGTTTCGGGGATGCTGCGTTGGCTCAGATAGGTTTCAGAGACAGCGGAGTTTTCGCGGTTATTTATCCATTCCACATCGTATTTACTCATCAAGCAAAACGTCTGTCTACCCGCTGCAATGTTCTCTCGAATATCTGGCATCGTCAATGAGTTGATGTCAATAATATGGTGCTTGTGGATGCCATCGACAATCCACTGAAGGATTTTCTCCGCCTGCTGTCCTTCATCGTCAGGAAAAATTGGGTTGAAATCGTCGTCAAAGAGATCGACCTCGCTCGCGTAATTCAGTGCCCACCAGTCGCCGAAGCCGGTGACGTTCTGACGAAAACCAAGTACAATCGGATGTTCAACAACATCCCCGTCGGGAGATTTCACCCGCGCCTCTTTGACTTTAATTGCCTGTTCGGTCAACTCGTCCAGCGTCTGCGCTGGTGCATCAAAACCTGCTGCCTCAAGCATCTGCTCGTTATAGAGCCAGACGGTAAAATCGGTATAGTAGGGCAGCCCGTAGCGTCTACCCCCGTAGGTCATAGCATCGGTATTATAATCGAAGATATCTTCTAGATACAGGTCGGCACCGGGCAGGTCATCACAAGGACGCAGCCATCCCGCCTCGACCCACTCCGCCAAATCATCATCACGAACATAACAGCAATCCATCGGTGTTTTGCCGACGAATAGCGCAACCATTTTATCGTGGTAGTTGCCCGAAACTGCCTCGTAGGCAACTTCGACATTGGATTGACGCTCGAAATATTCGATATTTTCGCGCACGAGGTCCGGCTCATAGGGCCAGCCTTTGAAAATGACCCCTTCGGGCTTTTTCCGCAGGCAGCCTGTCATCAAGCCGGCACCTGCCAACGCCGATGTTTTGAGAAAATCGCGCCGCGTTATGCTTGCCACTAATCCCCTCCAATTGTTGATTTGCTTTCCAGGGTGCAATTTTAGCCTATCTCTCGTTTCTTGTCAAGGACTGTCTTCTGATTTACAAATTTGGGTTCCGTGAGGCAATTTGCGAAGATTTTTGGTATAGTGATACACTATGTTTATAGTGAATTCAAAAAATAAATAGACACTTTCGCCCCTCTGTGCAGCGATCCCGATTTATCGGGGCCGGTAGGGGTGGTTTCAAACCGCACCGCATCGGCACAGTTGGAAACAATGCCTACCAAACGGGAGAACGGTAGGGGCGGCATCCTAACCGCACCGGTTTTGAGTGTCTCATTACTTCTAAGGTCCACTATAATAAAATTGTTCACTCAAATGCAATTTAATATTTACTTAATATTTTTAACAATTTCTTTATTTTTTCAGTTGACAAGCGCTGGTATTTTTGATAAATTAAATTATAATAGGGAGTATTGTAACCAAACAATACTATACCAACTCAGGAAACTGAGAACGATTAACAAACCTATCCGGAGTTCAAACGGGAAGCCTAGTACAATATCTAGGTAACTCCCTCGGATTTTTTGGATAGGCCCTTTAATATGGAGGATAAGATAATGTTACGGATAAAAGTATCGTTAATCCTTATAACGCTCCTTGCTATTGGAGCCATTTGGAGCTTACCCTCGAACGTTGAGGCACGTGATGTCACATTCTTAGTGTTTAACAACACGCCCGAGAGCTGGGGTGTTTGGGGGCCACCTGCCCGAGATCCCGCTACATTCGATGGCGGGAAAATCCCAACCGCACTTCAAGGCACGTGGTACGATGCCATCTTCAAGCAGTTCGGCTTTACAGAAGGCCAAGACTTTCTGGAGATCATTGGTGACGATGTCGCAAGATTTGAAAGAGAACTCTGGAGCGGTGAGTGGGATGTTATCGTATTCAATTACCATATTTGGCGAGATAGCCCTGACCTGCAAGCGTGGATTGAGCAAAATGGTAACAAACTGAAGGAATTCATGGACGAAGGCCATGGCGTCATCAGCACCGGCGGTCGGGATCCCGAGGATAGACCGTTGGTAGCCCTTTGGGACGGTATGGACAAGGCGTTGGCTGGGTTCCCTGTGGCAGACAAATGCTGCCTTGCGTATGTCGAGGGTACACCGCTGACCAAAGATATGGTGGGCGGCATTATTGACACATCCAAGTCTCCAGATCCGACCTTCGTGGGTGATGGCGATTTCCCCGGTTACGATGTGGGTCTACTGCCCGGGCACGCTGAAGTGGCAGCCGAAGATATCGGCGATCCCAATATCGCCATTATCGTCTATGGAAGAGTTCAAAGAGGGGCTTATGTCCTGAGTGGTAGTGCCGAAATTACCAATATGAACATGGGCTTTGGTCAAAAGGAGCTCGGTCAAGGAAATTCATGGCTCCTCTGGCGGAACATGATCGATTGGTTTGAAGATGCGAACCTTCGGTCAGTGAATCCGAATTCACAGCTGCCGATGACTTGGGCGCAGATTAAGACCGGTCGATAAACAATAGATGTCAATCCAATACTTGGGGGCAAGTCTAACTTGCCCCTTTTCTACAACTTT
The DNA here is from genome assembly GCA_021295755.1 of Candidatus Poribacteria bacterium. NCBI lineage: Bacteria > Candidatus Poribacteria > Candidatus Poribacteria bacterium. Next base: position 9,885 of record JAGWBT010000040.1, on the reverse strand, counting down.
CATAAAGATTAAAGGAGGATAGTCAAAAATACCTAGGAGGAGTTATTATGTTTCGCATTATCTTATTATTTCTACTTGGTATCGCGTTAATCTGTTTGTACTCAATCGATGCTGATACCAAAGTCCTCGGTTATTGGACCTTTGACGACCAAAAGAAACTCGGGGAGGATTTGTCAAACTTCAAAAATCATGGGGAGTTGAAGGCGGGGGCTTGGACACGGCAAGGAAAGGTCGGCGGTGCCTTGAACTTAACGGGCGGAGGGGACCAAGCACCGCACTACTTTGAGGTGCCCCATGACAACAGCATGAATGTCAAAGATCAGGTGACCTTGATGTGTTGGATCAGTTTTAGCGGTCCCGCGGAAGAACAGAGTTTAATCTACAAAAACGGTCCCTTTATACTGGAAGGCGATAAGAAGGACCGAACGTTTTGGTCATCTTACGGATTAGTCAAGTGGCGTGATAGGTGTGCATGTGGTACTTTTGGGTTCGATGCAAACACAGAAGGCGGCAGATCGGCTGTGTTGCCGGGGGATCCGCTGATTCCCGAACCAAATGATTGGCACCATGTTGCGGCAGTGGCAGATGGCACTGAAATTAAAATCTACCGAGACGGTAAGGAAAGAGCAAAAGGTGCACAACGAGGTCCGTTTAGGAATTCCGAGCAGGTTTTGACAATCGGCTACGACCATCGCGTTCCGGTGGATCGGGTCGGTGGCGCGAGGCGCCACTTGCGGGGAACCATAGATGAAGTGATGATTCTCGATCAGGCACTGACCCCGGCTCAGGTTCTAGAGGCGTTTAATCTCGGTGAAAGAGGGAAGTCTCTCACCGAGATGGTGGAGATTTTTTCGGTTGAAACCGAGGGTAAATTAGCTACACAGTGGGGCGCGATTAAATCGAGAAGACGGTAAGCGGCTTGTGCGCTGTGGAAATATGATTCTAGACCCACTATCCGACCTGTTGAGATGGATAGTGGGTTTTTTCGCAAAAGGAGGGCTATCCATGTTTCGTATTGTACCAGTTCTTGTGGCTCTATCCATCTATTTTCTCAGTGTGTTTCCTAACCATGCTGACGCCAAAGCCCTTGGCTACTGGATGTTTGACGACAAAGATAAATTGGGGAAGGACTCTTCGGGCCTTGACAATCACGGCGAGCCAAAAAAAGCTGCCGCCCATGATGTGAAGGGACAAGTCGGTGGAGCTTTGAAATTGGATGGAATCTCATGGCTTGAAGTCCCGCATGATGACAGTCTCAACGCCAAAGATCAGATTACCCTGATGTGTTGGGCAAACTTTGATGCCGGTGCCTTAGGAGAATCCAGCGAAGTGTCCTTGATTTACAAGAACGGTCCTTTTATATTAGAAGGGGATCAGAAAGACCGGCGATTTTGGACATCCTATTCGCTGGCAAAACTTCGTCCAAGAAAGAAGTTGGGCAGTTTTATATTTGAAGCGCAGATGACCGAGGGACGCGTGTTTACAGCCCCCGGGGATAAAGACCATCCCGAAGCAAACGAGTGGTATCACATTGCAGCAACCGCTGATGGCACAAAGGTGCGACTTTACACCAATGGAGTCGAAAAAGCATCCGCCGACCAGAGGGGCGAGTTCAAACCTTCGGAGCAGGTGTTAACGATTGGCTTTGATTTACGGATTCCACCCGACCGCGGTGGATCTAAGCCTTATCATTTTGGACTCCTCGATGAGGTGATTATTCTCGATAAGGCAATAACCCAAGACCAAGTCAAAGAAGCAATGGAGTTAGGCGAAAAGGGAAAATCGCTTGATAATTTTGGCGTGCTCTTTGACGTCGCCCCCCAAGGCAAATTGGCTGTCAGATGGGGGGAACTTAAAGCAGGAAGCAAGTGAAACGGACCAATAACACGAATTGATACCATCTATCTTCCTACAACAAAGGAGGGTAGATAGAACGTTTTGATGAAAGGAGTGTTACTGATGTCTCGACGATTGATTATTTTGGGTTGTGTCATCATCTACTGTCTTTGCTTTCCCGTGATAACTGTTGATGCCAAGGCCCTCGGCTATTGGGCTTTCAATACTAAAAACGAACTTGGCGAGGATTCGAGTCCATTCGGCAACGATGGAGAAGTGAAAGGCGCCGGAACTGCCGAATGGATTGCGAAAGGCAAGGTAGGCGGTGGATTGAAGCTAAGTAACGGTTGGCTGGAAGTGCCTCACGACGATAGCCTCAACGTAAAGGATCAGATTACACTGATGTGTTGGGTTCAATTTAGCGGTGATGGCGATCCGTTTGGGGCCACTGGGCGGGATCAGTCCCTTGTTTGGAAGAATGGACCGTTTGCGACAAACAAACGATTCTGGACCTCTTATGCCCTGCGGGTATGGCGCAGGCATACCAAGTTTGGTAGCTTCGGGTTTGATGCCAACTTGGTAGGTGGTCGGAGTGCAGCGGCAGATCCAGACTTTCCTGATGCAGGCGATGCCGACAAAACATGGTACCACATTGCAGGAGTCGCCGATGGGACAGAAGTCCGGATTTACACTGACGGAAAAGAGAAGAAAGCCGCCCCGCAACGAGGGGAGTTTCAATCAACAGACCTCCCCTTAACGATTGGCTATGATTTACGCCCCGGTTTGCTAGCTGGGCGCGAGTTTTTCTTGGGAATCATTGATGAGGTTGTGATCGTTGATAAGGCACTGACCGAAGCTGAAATCAAGGGAGCGATGGAGTTGGGTGAAAATGGAAAGTCGCTTGAGGGGTTTAATCCTGTATTTGCTGTTGAACCCGAAGGCAAATTAGCCACGCAATGGGGTGAAATTAAAGCGGGGAAGTAACGGTTGTCTGCATCTAAAATCAAACACATGCGTTCATTACCCGATTTGGCTTTAAGATGAAAGGAGAATGTCCGATGTTTCGTATCATTTTAGGTACTGGGATTTTGTTAATCTGTCTTTTGTGTTGGTCGACGATGAATGCTGATGCGAAAGTCCGCGGCTATTGGGCCTTTAATAGTAAAAACGAAGTTGGCAAGGATTCGTCTCCAAACCGCAACGATGGCGAGTTGAAGGGAGAAGGCACTGCCGAATGGAATGCGAAGGGCAAGGTAGGTGGCGGGTTACAGTTAAGCAATGGTTGGCTTGAGGTGCCCCATGATGACAGTCTCAATCTGAAAGATCAAGTAACTCTGATGTGTTGGGTTAAATTTAGTACTCCTGGCGATTTCGCCGCGGGCGGTGGTCGAGAGCAGTCTTTAATCTGGAAGTATGGCCCCTTTGAAACCAACAAACGCTTTTGGACATCTTACGCCTTGCGCGTATGGCGTCCCAAATCAGACTTCGGCAGTTTCGGGTTCGATGCGAATATGACAAAGGGACGCAGTGCGGCTGTCGATAAAAAATTTCCTGAAGTGGCTGACTTGGAAAAAACCTGGTATCACATTGCAGCGGTCGCTGATGGGACAGAAGTCCGAGTCTATACCAACGGCAAAGAGACGGGGAAGGGCCCTCAGAGGGGTGAGTTCCAGGCTTCTGACCTGCCCCTAACGATTGGCCATGACTTGCGTCCCATATTAGCACATCACGCGTATGTCAACGGTATCATGGATGAAGTGGTGGTCGCTGACAAGGCACTGACCGAAGCCGAAATCAAAGAAGCAATGGCATTGGGTGAAAAAGGAAAATCAATTGAAGGATTCAACCCTGTTTTCGCCGTTGAACCCGAGGACAAATTAGCCACTCAATGGGGGGCGATTAAAGCACAGAAGTAAGTGTTCTCTGTGTCTGAAACCAATACGCAATTTGGCTTTGACGTAAAAGGAAAAATTTCTAATGTTTCGTATTATCTTGGGTACTTGGATTCCGTTGACTTGCCTTCTATTTTGTTTGACAATGAATGCTGATGCGAAAGTCCTCGGTTATTGGGCTTTCAAGAGCAAAAAAGATATTAGCAAGGATTCGTCTCCAAATCGCAATCATGGCGAGTTAAAGGGCGAAGGCTCAGCAGAATGGACTGCGAAGGGCAAGGTAGGCGGCGGGATAAAATTTGACGGCAAGTCTTGGCTGGAAGTGCCTCACGATAATAGCCTCAATGTGAAGGACCAGATTACACTGATGTGTTGGGCAAAATTTGGTAACCCCGGTGATTTTACAGGTGATGGTCGGGAACAGTCCTTAATTTGGAAGTATGGACCTTTTGAAACCAACAAGCGATTTTGGGCTTCTTATGCCTTGCGCATATGGCGTCCTAAATCGAAATTCGGTAGTTTCGGATTTGATGCCAACATGACAAAGGGGCGAAGCGCAGTCGTTGATCCAAAATTTCCTGAAGTGGCTGACTTGGAAGAAAACTGGTATCACATTGCAGCGACCGCCGATGGCACGGAAATCCGGGTCTATACTAACGGAAAAGAAACAGCAAAGGGTCCACAAAGAGGTGAGTTTCAGGCTTCTGACCTGCCCCTAACAATTGGTCATGATTTGCGTCCCATACTAATACATTTTGCTTTTATGAACGGTGTCATGGATGAGGTTATAGTCGCTGACAAGGCATTGACTGGCGCCGAAATCAAAGCAGCAATGGAATTAGGCGAAAAAGGGAAACCGATTGAAGGGTACAATCCTATTTTCGCCGTTGAACCTGAGGACAAATTAGCCACCCAATGGGGGGCAATTAAAGCCAGCAATTAATACTCTCGATGTTGGTAAGTGTCCCGCCTGTCTCTCATCCTTCTAATCCTGAGGGATAGACGAATTTTCACGAGTCTCAAATATTGAGGCACGCAGTGCGTTATCAAAGTTAAACTACCGCAGGATCTCATAGACGAGTCAAGCTAAGATGTGGTCCGCTGTCCGGGCCGTATCCACATATATTGGATAACGGGCTTTTTCAACAAAAGGAGAGTTTCCATGTCTCGTATTCGTTTAGGTCGTGGGATTTTGCTCTGCTACCTGTTCAGTTCCTTTCTCATTCACCTTGACGCGAAACTCCTGGGTTATTGGTCTTTTGACGACAAAAATAAGCTGGGAAAGGATCTCTCTCCAAACCGCAATGATGGGGAGCTGAAGGGCGGTACCAAATGGACAGAAAAAGGACAGGTCGGCGGGGCGCTGCTACTGGTAGAGGCGGAAGATTCCTACCTTGAGGTTCCCCACGATAACAGTCTTAACCTCAAAGATCAGATGACCTTGATGTGTTGGGTCAAATTTACCAATCCGGGTGATTTTGAAGGTCTCGGTCGAGAACAGTCTTTAATTTGGAAGAATGCACCTTTTCAAACCAATAAGCGCTTTTGGGCATCTTACGCCTTGCGGTTGTTTCGCAGAGAGTTCAAGGCGGGTTTCGCATTTGACGCAAATATGACAAAAGGGCGGACTGTTACTGCCGATGAAGACCAACCTGAAGTGAATGAATGGCTTCATGCTACAGCCATTGCGGATGGGGCGCAGGTAAAAGTTTACGCAAACGGAGTGGAAAAGGCGTCCGTGGAACAACGTGGTGAGTTCCAGCCTACGGAACTTCCATTGACCATTGGCGTTGATTTGCGTAATCCAAAGGCAGGTGCCGTGCGTCGAGACCAATTGGGGTTTCTTGCCGGTATCATGGATGAAGTCGTGATCCTCAATCATGCACTAACTGCTGGACAGATCCGAGAAGCAATGAAGCTAGGGGAAGCAGGGCAGTCACTTGAAGAATTTCAGCCGGTTTTCGCTGTTGAATCTCCGGGTAAATTAGCCATCAAATGGGCAGAGATCAAAGTGAGGAACTAAGTGTCGTCTAGGCCTGTTATTTCCTGATTTGCTACGGGGCCTAGTAAACTCCTCGCATTCTCACCAGCTTGATTGTGACTACAGATAGGAGGGTGATTAATGTTTCGTATTATATTAGTTTTCGGTGTACTGTTAATCTATCTTTTCTGTTGCCCCTTGACTAACACTGATGCCAAACTTCTCGGTTATTGGGCTTTCGAGGACAAAAATAATCTGGGAAAGGATTCCTCTCCAAACCGCAACCATGGCGAAACGAAGACATTCGTCGGTGAAGCCCAATGGACAGACAAGGGCAAGGTAAAGGGCGCGCTGCAATTACCAAATGGTCAAGAGACTTGGCTTGAAGTCCCCCATCATGAAAGTTTGAATGTGAAGACAGGGCAAATTACCATGATGTGTTGGGTCAAATTTACGGATCCCGGTGCTTTTACAGGCTTCGGAGAAGATGGTTCCTTGATTTGGAAAAATGCCCCTTATGCAGAAAATAAGAGATTCTGGACTTCGTACGCGCTTCGACTGTATCGACCTGGGATTAGTCGAGGCTCGTTCTCCTTTGACGCAAATATGACTGAGGCACGAGCGGCGGCAATAGATCCGGATTTTCCGCTCGTTGTGGATGAATGGTATCACGTTGCAGGGGTTGCTGATGGCACAAAAGTAAGGGTTTACACCAACGGAAAAGAGAAAGCAGTTGGCGACCAGAGGGGCGAGTTTCAGCCTTCCGATGACCCGCTGACGATTGGGTTTGATCTGCGCGACCCGGATGAACCTGTTGCTCGACACTTTCTGGGATTTGTTCGGGGTATCATGGATGAAGTAGTGATCTTAGACCATGCGCTGACCGCAGGTCAAATCCAAGAAGCGATGGACCTAGGCGAAAGAGGGAGGTCGCTTGAGGCTTTCCAACCTGTCTTCGGAGTCGAACTCCAAGGCAAGTTAGCGGTTAAATGGGGCGAGATCAAGATGGCAAAGTAGTTTAGTCTTTGTTATGATTTCAACACTTTAGCGGGGTTTAGTTCAACTAACAGGAGGTATGACCAATGTCTCGACGATTTATCATTTTTGGGGGAGTGCTCATCTTCCTTCTCGGTTCTTTTTTGATGGATGTTGATGCCAAACTGCTCGGTTATTGGACGTTTGATGTCAAAGCGAATGCACACAGGGATTCTTCGCCAAATAACAATCACGGTGAATTCAAAGGGGGTGCCGGATGGACGCCAAAGGGACATGTTGCCGGCGGCGTTATACTAGAGGAAGGGGCGGACTCCTACTTTGAGGTTCCCCATGACGCCAGTCTCAATGCGCAGGATCAGGTAACGTTGATGTGCTGGGTTAAATTTACGCGACCCGATTTTGGCAGAGATCAGTCCTTGGTTTGGAAAAACGCGCCTTTCAAGGAGTCGAACAAGCGATTTTGGGCTTCTTACGCACTGCGAACGTTTCGTGAAGGGTTTAAGTTAGGCGGGTTCGCATTTGATGCCAATACGGAGGGTGGTCGAACAGCTGCGGTAGATCCAGACTTTCTTGTAGCAAATGACTGGTATCATGTTGCCGCGGTTGCCGACGGCAAAGAAGTCAGAGTCTATACCAATGGGAAGGAAAAAGTGGTTAAGGAACAGAGAGGAGCGTTTCAGCCAACTGAATTCCCGTTGACCATCGGCCACGATTTGCGTGACCCGGACGCTGGTAAAGTCCGTCGGGATCAGTTGGGATATGTTCAAGGCGTCATGGATGAAGTGGTGGTTCTCAGTCATGTGCTGACCGCTGCTCAAGTTAAAGAAGCCAAAGAGCTAGGGGACCGTGGGAAATCACTCGACAAATATGCTCCAGTTGCTGCGGTCGAACCCACCGGCAAAATAGCCGTTAAATGGGCGGAAATCAAAGCGCGAAGATGAACGTTGTCGCCTGTCTTTTTGCCTGCTGATGTATACCACAAAGCAAGCGAGCGTATTCGGGTCTAGGTTGTTGGGAAGTAGAAATTCCTTGACAAGCCATGTTAAACCGGCGGTAAAAGGATTACGCCGGGATGTTGGAATTGGTAGACAAGCTAGATTCAGGATCTAGTGGGCCCTTTCGCCCGTAGGGGTTCAAATCCCCTTCCCGGCATTTTATCATCAGAAGCGACGCACATATCATGTAGCGTCGCTTTTTTTATAGCGCTTTCTATTTTACCGAATCACCGCAAACTTTCCACTCACCGAATTCTTTCCCTTTTGCCCCTCTCTCAAGGCTTCAATGTGATAAACGTAGATACCGGGAGCGATCTGTTCCCCTACCTCGTTCCGTCCATTCCACCGTTGAATTGAAGTGTTGTTGCGATGGTCAATCTGTTTGATGAGATCGCCGGTACTGTTGTAGATTCGGATTGTCGCACGGTGGGGTAGATTGCGGAATTCCATTGGATGCGAGCCCCCACTCAGACGATATGGATTCGGGACAAAGATTACCTTGTCTAAGTTCAATTCGGGGGATGCAATGGTTTCTTCGGGGATAGCGACCTCCACGATCTGGGAAAGTTGACTCTCCCCACCGGACGGATTCGTCGCGGTGATTGCGTAGAAATACTGCAAACCCGGATAGACATTGCGATCAGCAAAAGTGGAAGTTCCGGACGAAACCGATGCAATCTGCGTCCACGGGTCGCGGCCGGTGTGATTACGATAGATAAGATATCGGCTGATATTACCTGTAGATTTTGTCCAACCGAGGATAACCTGGCCTCCATCGCGTGTTGCTGCTAAGCCGACCGGTGTATCCGTAAAATGGCCCGGGATGATACTAACTTCTGAGGAATCGAATTCAAGCGGTTCCCCACTGGAATGAACAGGACGAATCTTGTAGGTATATTCCACGCCGCCCTGAATCTCTGTGTCATCGAAGGTGGCTCCTTCGACAATCCGCCCAACCCGCTGGAATTCACTCTTATTCCCCGCCTGCCTCAAGACAGTATAGCCAGTTACGCTTGGATTGATTGCTGCCTCCCATTTTAACCGGACGGCTCCTCTTACAACCTCGGTAGTCAACCGTTGCGGCGTAAAAGTAACGGTTTTTGCCGCATTGATATTTTTCTGCAGGTCTGCTAAGTTTTCACCAGCAACGAGAGCAAAAGTAACAGCGATAAACTGTTTAGCTGGTATGTCATAAGGTCCCGCTGAGATAATGGATGCATAATCCCAAGCTGGAAAATTAATTGCTTCTAAATCAGCCTTACTCGTAGCAAAAACATTCGGATTGCTCATGAAAGCGGATCGGCTTTCATCTAAAAAAAGGTTGGCAGTTGGTTGTCCTTCGGGCCCATAAACTAGGAAAATCTGATGGGTGCTTAACTTTCCGTCCAGCAAGGTAAGACCCATATGCACCTGATTGAGTTCATCGGTATCATCCCCATCGTAGGTAAATAGCGTTTGATGTGCTTCATCCCAATCTACCCAATCCTGGCTTAATTCCTCAGCTGCTAAATCCGTTCCATCGACATCCCAATTTGCCATCGTTGAAACATAAATTCCCTCAAGTCTTTCATTACCGTTGTTTTTGACAATCAGTTTCATCACAATGAAATCATCTGCATCGGGATGGTTATTGGTGTTCCAAGAAAAACTCTGCTGTTCAACTGAGATACTGAGCGGGAAACCAGCGACCCCGGAGGAATCGTATCGTGTTGTAATTGTCTGTCGTTCATCTGAATCTATTCGTTCGATATTCGTTAGTGTGGTTTTCCACTCCCCAATTTCGAGGGGACCAGGTTCAGCGGGATCTAAATCCCATGAACTCGCCACATTTCCATTTGTATCACCGACCCAAATTTCTGATAGTTCGTGGAGATAGTAGGATTCTCCAGATTTGGGAAATCTAAAGTTGCTAGTAAGCCCACCTTCCCCACTTGCGGCGAGCGAGCCCTCACCGACTATGTGGAATTCAACATTTCCTGATGTGTGTATCTGCGCAGAACCGATAACCGGAGCAATCAGGCTGATGAAAAACCAAACCGCACCTAGAAAGATTTTCTGAATTTTCATCGCTACCCTACTTTGATGGTATATATATAGTAGATTTAACAATTACCGATACATATTGATAATATCCTCAAGTGGCTTATCCGCATTGTATGACCGGAGTTTCTTTATATTGGCAAAC
>JAGWBT010000039.1:37090-43310 GCA_021295755.1 Candidatus Poribacteria bacterium | reverse complement strand
ATTTATACTTCAAGTCGGGTGTTTCAACTTTCATCAAATACCTCCATTTCTATATTAGATTAGAGGTATTGTCACACATTTCTGTTAATATATCAAGTTTAATTTCAGGGAAAGATCTTAGCCAATCTGTATCCCCGCATTGAAAGACGGGGTTTTAGATCGGAAGATTTTGATAACGGTTCTCAAAGGGCTTGATGGATACGGTTTGAATCGGTACAGTTAATGAAGTTTGTTCCAAAAGTGAGGGACTTGTTGAGTATGAGATGCTTGGCTATCCCTCGCTTTTTTTTGTAGGATCCCGCCCCATTCTGTCCAATAGCACTGGCGTACCGCGGCAGCATGCTGCCCAGCAAATCAGAACTCAACCCCTCCAATACACTATTTTCTGTATCAATTCCTAGTGGATAGGCGTTAATTCTAGCAGACAATCAATCCCCTCCCATAAAAATCGTATAATGGAGTACCACGGCATGAAAATCCAGAAACATCTTATAGCCACAGTGTTGGTTATATTCACTCTCAGCGTCTTCAGCGTAACGCTCGTCGAGGCAGAGTCGGGCATCAAAAATCGACAAGTCTTCGTTGGAACAAGCGCACGTGCCCTAGGAATGGGCGGTGCATTCACTGCAGGACCTGCATCAAGCGACAGCCCATTCTGGAATCCCTCATCACTCGGGCTGTTAGAGTCAACCGAACTATCTCTCATTGGACTCCCGTTCCCTGCATCAGCGGGCGATCGAGAAGGGGCGTTCTCGTTGGGGCTAAATCCACAGCAGCTGGGAATCGCTTCATCGAATGTAGGGAATTTCTCCGTCTCCTCTTGGTTTGATGGCTGGGGGAATGACTCAGAAAAAAACCGAATGGTGCTTGTGGGATACGGGACTTCCCTAGGGAAAGGTATCGCTGCCGGTACAAACCTGCGCCACTACCGTCATAGAAGCGCCCTTTCGCCCCGCTTTGCTTGGAGCTTTGACCTCGGTATCCGCTTCGTTCGTGAACTAGACCGTCCCGGAGAAAAAATCACGCTCGGTTTGGCTCTCGAAGATCTAGCGGGTCACATCTGGGAGAACGCCGAAACCGTCGCAAGAATACCCACGGTGACACGCCTTGGCGCGGCTCACTCTTTCGATCAATACACAACCCTGTCTGGAGATTTTGTCCTGCACAACGACACACGTATCTATTTTGGAGAGCGCCTACGCACACACATCGGCATTGAACGCTGGCTGTTTAGGAAAGGCTTGGGACTACGGCTCGGATATACGGCAGTACCCAATCGACTCACCACGGGTGAGTGGTCAACAGGTTTAAGTATTCAGAGTTCCACCGGACAACTTGATTACGCTTATGTTCGAGGCAGTGAGTTGGACGCAGGCATGCACTGGATTTCCGCTACCCTACGCTGGGGAGAAAGGGATTCCGGGATCAAGGTATCACTTCCCCCGGTTGTTGAAGCGCCACCTGCCACACCAACTAAGCCGGCACCAATTGTCATGCCCAAGCCACCGCCTACTGTGATGCGTCTCCCAGAAAAAATAATCTCTCCCAACGGTGATGGCATGAAAGATCAAATCAACTTCGATCTGGAAGTCGCCGAGGGAGTAGCGTGGGAATTAGAGATCCAGAAACGCACTGACAAAGATAAATTGAATCGGATTCTACAGCGCTACTCCGGCACCGGTTTGCCATCGACAAAGATAGCCTGGGAAGGGGAAGATGACGCCGGTAGCCGGGTCAGCGACGGCACATACACCGCCCAGTGGTTCACCATTGACCTAGCTGGCGATCGTCAGTTGCAAAGTGAGGTAAAAATCACTGTTGACACCACACCTGCATCACTTGAGATATCCGCAGAACCACCTGTCTTTGCGGCCTCCGATAATGAGAAGGTCATCCAGATGCCGAAGGTACATCTTCAAGCGTCAGATCTAAATTCGCTCGACCGTTGGGAGCTACAATTTTTCGATGGCGATCAAAAATTGGTTCATCGCATCAACGAAGAAGGCGAACCATCCGATACCGTTGTTTGGAACAACTGGAAGCAATCGGATAGCGCTGAAAAAGCCACCTATCGATGTGTACTTACGGTCCATGATAGCGCGGGCAACCGCAGCACCGGCGAAGCATCATTTTCGACTACCAGGGTTGATAGAGAAGAGCCGGACGATAAGAAACACCAAGTTGTAGCAACAACAAGTGAAGAGAATCCGGAAGAAGTCAAGGCTTCCCACACACCGCCGAGATACACCCTAATGGTGGGCTCATTCGAAAATCGCAAGAATGCCGAATCGCTTGTTGATTCGTTGGAAGCGTTGGAACTGGATGCGAAAACCCATCTCACCAAGGTCATGATCCGCTCAAGACTGTGGTATCGTGTAACAATCGGTGGGTTTCACAACAGAGAGGATGCCGCAGAACTCATCAGTCAGGTAGTAGAAATGGGGATGGAACCGCTGGTGATTTCAAATGTGAATTAGAAACGCCAAAACCAAGTAACACACGATTTAATCTACATCGGTTTTGGACGCTTCATTTTCCGGCGTCTTTTTATTACTTTTACACAGGTAAACCCCGCTAGCAACACAATCGCCACCGGTGTAACCCACTTTTTGATTACGCCATAGACCCATTCCCGCCGGACATAACTCAAATTTGCGTGTGCTTCATCATAGTTCGCGTCTAAGGCGAGTGCAGTTTCAAAGTAGGTTTTTGCCTTGCCGTACTCCCGTTGTCTGAAGTGGATGACACCTAAATTATTATGAGCTTCCGCGTTATCCGGTACAACTGATATCAACCTCTGATATGTACCGATTGCCCCCTCCATATCTCCATTTGCCCCCTGTTCCCAACCAACTCGCATCAGTGTGTCTCTTAAATTCTGAAGTGCAGGTTGGCAACCCGGATCGTATGTCAATGCCTGTTGATAATAGGCAAGAGCCCGATCCCAATCTTTGTTGCGGGCGTGTTGCGATCCCCAATTGTTTAATGTAGTCCCCATCCCAATTTTCGCAGCGGTATATTCAGGATTTATCTGGAGGACCCGCTGATAAATGTCCACGGCTTTTTGGTATTCCGCTGCGGAGGCGTGCGCTGCAGCGAGATCAGACAGCAGGATTTCAGAAAACGGGTATCGCTTCAAGCCACGCTCAAAGCATTTGAACGCCTCCGATAGTTGATCTGTCTTCAGGTAATGAACACCCCAACGATGGTACGCCGCTAGGAGGTTCTGGTTTAACGTTGCGGAAGCCGGGGCAAAAGTAAGTGCGCGTTGCAGGGAGTTCACCGCTTGATCAAACTCACCCTGAAGTAACCAGAGTGTCCCTAAAGCACCAAACACCTCGGCGGAAGGTGCGGTTTTCAACGCCTCCGTGTAGTGCTTAATCGCCTGATCATATATCCCTTTCTCCTGGAAGATCTGGGCAATCTGCACCGATGAAACGCCGAGTTGTGGCTCAAGTTCTAAGGCGCGCTGGAACGCGTCAATCGCCGAGCGATAATCACCAAGATCCGCGTAGACCATACCGATGAGATAGTGGTTACTAGCAACCGTCGGATCCTTCTCGATCTCAGCCTTCAGCGCCTGAAGGGCACGTTTGTGGCAGGGTGTATCAACCGGCGTTTCGCTTACCCTCGTCCATGTTACAATATCGCGCGCCGTCGGCGCTTTCGCGGTTGATGCATAATACATTACATCGCTCGGATCGTCGCTGTGTCCCCATAGCCCGATGGCGTGTCCAATCTCATGAAGCAAGGCGGTTTGAACAACTTCAGATGAGTGCGGTTTCAGCGAAGTTCGGTCTCGCAGAGCAATCTCAATTTCCACATGAAATCCTTCCTCTCCTCGGATAAGCATCGCCTCGCCGATATATTCGCTGCTTTGTCGTCTGTCCTGCTGATATGCCCACTTGATCTGAATATCTGCTGCAGCAGCATCCGGGGTCAATTCAAACTGCAGCTTCCCTTCGGTTTTCTCCTCCCATAGCGACAGCGATCGGCGCAATGCTTTTTCGTAAACCCCTGGTTCAAATGGAATAGTATCTGTATAAACCGTAATGCGATCACGATCAAACCGCGTCAAACGACCATTGGAGGCAACCGTTATCCCGTCAAAATAGTTTTCTGTGTAAGCAGTGTCAACTGCTAAATAACATAGAAAGAGACATATCCAACTGAACAATTGGCACAAACTGCCAATAGATAAAGGTTGAAGATACAGTTTCCCACCTGCTTTTCTCTTTTCCCTCACCGGCTTTCTTCCTCGTTCACCGTGATAATAACCTAATGCCAAATATTATCTCTCAAGGTGTTTCTTGTCAATTTTTTTCTATGAATAGAAATTCACAACCGATTAATTTTTATGACGGAAACCGCGACGAAACGTCTAATCAGAAATAATGAAAAATCGATCTAACTGCCTGTTCCGTCCAAGATTTTTGTTACTGACGCAAAACTTCTACTGTCAGTCATCTTCTGTTTATTTACAGGACTTACGCACTTTGATTGTAGTTGCCCGATTCATCGGGCGTTGGGAACGGTGTCCTACGGCGATTCATCGCCGAACTACAGGGGTTTGACCATTTAACTGCGTAAGTCCTATATTTAGTATATTGCAGTGGCGGGTGGTAGACGGACGAATTACAAGGCGTACTTACTACAAAGGCATTGACGGACGCGCTCCGATTTGCTACAATTTGAAAAGAAGACTCATTCATAATTAAAAGAGGAATGCAATGCAAGAAGTCAGAATCGGTTTTATCGGTTGTGGCGGCAACGCCAATGGACACATGCGCCGACTGTCCGAGCTGGAAGGCGTCCGTATCGTTGGGACATGCGATATTCAGGAGGAGCGCGCACAAAACGCTGCCCAGACCTGTAACGCCCAACCTTACACCAATCACAACCTCATGCTCGAACGCGACGACCTTGATGGTATCTACCTGAGCCTCCCGGTGTTTGCACATGGAATGCCGGAATTGGATGTGATCGCACGTGGACTGCCGTTTCTTGTTGAGAAGCCGGTCGCGGTCAACATGGAGATCGCACGGCAGATTGAGGAAGCGATGAATGCCGCTAGCATCATCACCTGTGTCGGCTATCAACTGCGGTATCTGGGATCCACGCAGCTCGCACGTCAGGTGCTCAACGAGAAGGTAGTTAACATAGCTATCGGCAAATATTGGTCCGGCAGCGGACGCGGCGACCCCAACTCTTGGCAGCGCCAGATGAGCAAGTCCGGCGGGCAGATGCTGGAGCAGGCAACCCACACCATCGACATGATGCGTTACCTCGTCGGCGAGGTGGAGGAGGTCTACGCGGTCAGCGCAAATCGCGTTCTGAAAGCCATTGATTGTCCCGACAATAACTGCGTGACGATGAAATTCGCCAACGGTGCTGTCGGATCGTTGACCACCTCCTGGTCCTATGATTCAGGGGATTGGTCCCATGCAAACGTGGTCGACATCCTTTATGAGAATCAGCTAATCCATTGGACGGTCAGCGGTTTAGACGTGAGAGAAGATGGAGACGTGCTTACGAAGACAGCACCGGGACCGAGCATCGACGAGGTATTTGTCGACGCCATCCGAGAAGGGGACGCATCAAAGATTCTAAGTCCCTATAGCGATGCCGTTAAGAGTCTGGCAATTTCACTGGCAGCGATTCGGTCAAGTGAGACCGGTCAGCCGGTGTCAATATCCAATATAGGATGAAGCGGGTCACCGCTAGGTTGTTGACATACTCCAAAACCTAAAGGATTTGGATTCTTTAGGAATCGAATTGCGCTATCAACAAGGATTGGACACCGAAGTGCCACTTATGTCCTCTCCGTCGAGGGTTGATGCCCCAACCCTGTAGATGTTAATTGCAGCGTTTCTATCACGGTCATGTGTCGTGCCACAATCACTACATTGCCAGTTTCTATCACGCAGATTCAACGAGTCATTTACAACCGAGCAGACCGAACAGGTCTTAGACGATGGATACCATTTATCAATGAACTTGAGTTTGACACCCTTTTTCGTTGCAATATATTTCAGTTTTACAACGAAGTCTGCAAAGGCTAAATCACTGACTTTGCGACCCCAAAGGCGTTTCATACCTTTAAGGTTCAAATCCTCAAGGCGTATCTCGTCGTATAGGTCTGTGAGTAGGTGTGCAAGTTTCCAGTGGAAGTCCGCTCGTTGTCTCTCAATCTTGCGATGCTTCCGTGCCAAGTCAAGCC
>JAGWBT010000039.1:0-37014 GCA_021295755.1 Candidatus Poribacteria bacterium | reverse complement strand
TATCATGTCCGTTATGACCAGTGAGATACCGCTTTAGACCGAAATCGAAGCCTGCGATTTTACCCGTCATGACTCGATTGTGGTCAGATTCTACATAGTCGGTTAGGATTGTGATATAGACATCACCAAGAGCGTCCCGTTTGATTGTGCAGCGTTTGGGATTGCCGAACACATCACGGGATTTGAAGTATTGATAGATGCGCTTGCCAATACGGATCTTGTTACCGGGTAGGAGTTTCCAACCCGCTTGAAGCAGTGTGAAGGATTTATACTTACGACGTGGCTTGAAGCGAGGGCGACCCCATGCTTTACCTTGTGCCCTCGCTTCAAACATAGCCTTGTAGCCTTTATCAATTCGGGCTGCCACGTCTTGAATGGATTGGCTTGGTAATTGATTCCAATGGGCAAAGCGTTGGGTTCGTTTCAGTTTAGAAATGTGATTTATCAACCGAAACTTGCTGATATACTTGCCATAGATAGAATAGTATCGCCTCTGAAGGGCAACGCAATGATTCCAGACAAAAGCGTGTCCATCAATCGTTGTGTGCAATTCACGATTGTCGTGATTGCTATACATCTTGAACTTGTAGGTTTTCATGAAGGTCAGCTTTCTGGCTCTCATACCTTTTCAACGAGGTGTGGGGGACACTAACGAGGTTGTTAGTGGTTGAAATCCCCCACGAAAGCCATAAGAATTATACCATTTTTTGCACGGAAATTTAAGCATAAAACTTGCTAAAGCAATCTGTATCCCAAGCATAAATGCTTGGGGCTTAGACCTAAAGGTTTTTTTGATAAGGAGAAACAATGAGCGAAAGATATAGAGTTGCCATAGTCGGTTGTGGCGGGATTTCCCGGGCGCACGGAAACGCCTCACAAAATCTTCCAGAGATTGATTTCGTCGGTGCCTGCGATGTCAAATTCGAGGCGGTCAAAAATTTTGCAGAACAGTTTAACGTTAAAAATACTTACAACGATTTGCGACGGATGCTTGAACAGCAACAGCCAGATGTCCTGATAGTCGCAACTTGGCCCACACTCCATCTGAAACATATTTTAGAAGGGGTCCGCGGCGGAGTGAAAGCAATCCTCTGCGAAAAACCGATCGCTATCAACGCAACGCAGCTTGAACAGATGATCCAAGTTACCTCGTCAGCGGACGTCCTGTTGATGGAAGGGTTTATGTATCGCCACCACCCCCTGACGCTTTCTGTCAAGCAGCACATCCTTGAGGGCGCGATCGGCGATGTCCGTTTTGCCGGATCCTCCTTTTCGACTGGATTGACAGATCGAACAAACTGGCGCCTGCGCGGCGATCAGGGCGGCGGAGCGGTGATGGATTTGGGCTGCTACTGCATCAATGTCATCCGTTATATGGTTGGGGCAGAACCGCAAGCTGTCTGGGCGACCGGCAAGTTTGAACCGATCAGCGATGTGTGGGATACACTGATTGGGACACTCGATTTTGGCGATGGCATTACTGGTCAGTTTGATTGCAGTTTCGGCTGGACATGGCGTGAGTGTTATGAGGTGGCTGGTACGGAAGGGACAATTGTCGCGCCAAAGGCGTGGGGAAACAGCGAAGGAGAATGTAGCTTCACATTGATACGAGAGGGTCGAACGGAAACAGTAACCGTCGAAGGAGTAAATCCGTATGCAGCAGAACTCTTGAGCTTGTGCGAGGCCATTTCGACCGGGAAGCCGCCGCTCCTGCCAATAAAGGATGCGTTAGCGAACATGCGCGTGATTGATGGTTTGCATGAGTCAGCACACACGGGACAGCGGGTTGAACTAAGTGAATCAGAGAAATAAGTAGACATTTACCAATAGTTTCCAAAGTCCCCCTGATAAGGGGGATTTAGGGGGTTGGCTGTGCATTGAGAGTGTCTAAATAATTCTAAAATCTACTATAAAATAACGTGAGCGGTTAGTAGTAGGCATACTCCGTACGCCGTAACCCCTATCCCACGCCATCATTAAGTTCAAAAGTTCACTCATCACACTAATAAACCAATGAACTAGCATAGCCCTTGCGAGACGACAGGTGTATAGACATGCAAAGCATAATGAAAGAAAAGACAGCGAGGCGTAAGACATGATTACCGAACTCAGCGTCCAGAACTTCAAGTCGTGGGAGAACACGGGTCAGTTACAGATAGCCCCATTGACCGCGTTCTTTGGTGCGAATAGCTCCGGCAAAACCAGTATTTTTCAGACGCTACTCATGCTTAAGCAAACCGCGGAGCATCCGCCGGACTGGAATGGAGCGATTGACTTCGGCGATGAGAGATCGGTGGTCAACTTATCTAGCTTTAATGAGGTCATCCATCGACACAAATCGGGTTTAAGTCTCGACATTTCTGTATCATGGCAGTTACCTGAAAAGTTGATTATTGGAGGAGGGATGATCCCCGGACAGGCACTACCGCGACCATCTCGGAGTTCCAACCGCCTTGAAATTAGCGCGCTCTCCTTTTCAACCACTATTGTCGCTGCAGGAAATGATGCAGCTGCCGTCGATGGCTTCGGTTATATGTCCGATGGGTACGATTTTTTTGGAATCGTGCGGGATTCTGACAGTCAGTACAAAATAGTATGTCCCCCCAACCATAAACCCCAAGGGGCATTCTCCTCATTCCCGTTTCGATGCTACGGAATTCGCGATGGATCGGCGAAGGTGCCAGATACACCGTTTCTGTCGCTTGAGCGGGCATTCAAGGACCTGTTTTCTCGCGTTCACCACCTCAGTCCACTTCGTCAACCGCCTCGGCACTACTACGCATACGCCGGTGAACATCCGAAAGGCGTCGGCCAGTACGGGGAACAGGCAATCGCCGCGCTGTTGTCTGGGCGCATTCAACTCCTCTCGATCGACGAACAGGTGCTGAAATGGTTACAACGGCTGGAACTGATTGATTCTTACCGGCTTCAAGCGGATCCAGATGGAGAAAAGGATTACGAATTTCGTCTTAAACAGTACAAGGACGGTTCCGAAGTCCGACTCACAGACATCGGTTTGGGAGTGTTCCAAATCCTGCCGACGTTGGCACTCTGCTATTACGTGCCTGAAGGTTCCATCCTCATCCTTGAACAGCCAGAAGCATATCTGCATCCGAAAGCGCAGGCGGATCTGACGGAGGTCCTCATTGATGTCGTAAAAAATCGGAATATCCAAATTATCCTTGAGACCCACAGCGAGTATCTGCTGAGTCGTCTACAACGACGCATCGCCAAGGGGGAGACACCTGCATCTGATACGGCGCTCTACTTTTGCAAGGTCAACGATGGAACTTCCGAGATTGAACGGCTCGATATGGATGCGTCCGGCAACATAGTGAATTTGCCCCAAGATTGCTTTGGCGACAGGAAAGTTAATTGAAAAGACCCACAGGCAGAATTGAACGTCGGATAACAGCGAGACATAAGGAACCTAGATGTTTGAACAACTACTAAAATATCCAATCGACATCTTCCGTCAAGGGGATTTCTATTTCGGAATCCGCCTACCGGGACTCATTCTATTCCTGATCTTCGTCGGCTTGATTGCAGCGTCGATCTGGGCATACCGAACGACGCAAGGACGGACGCATCGGGGGTTCCGCGGCTTTCTCATCTTCCTCCGCATCCTCGCACTCTGTGGACTAGCATTCTGTCTGCTTAAGCCGTTTGTGACGGTCTATCAAACTAGCCCGGACGATTCCTACCTCGCGGTGCTATTGGACGAATCAAAAAGTATGCAGGTGACCGACTCCGTGAATCAGGAATCCCGTCTGAGCAGTGTAAACAATCTGCTCTTTGACCCTGAAAGCGGGATCCTCAATTCGCTCGACGAGAAATTCAAGACACGGTTGTTCTCCTTTTCTGACGCTCCTAAGCGGATGACTCCTGTTGCATTAACCGAAGCCAACGGCGAAACCACGGATATCCCCGCTGCGCTGAATGAGACATTGGATAATTTGCAAGGGATACCACTATCGGGCGTCGTGATGTTCTCTGACGGTGCGGATGCGAGCGGCGAAGACATCGCTAAACTTGCGTTTCGGATGCGCGATCGCAAGGTGCCGGTGCACACCGTCGGAATCGGCTCTCCTGAAGGAATTGAGGATATTGAGGTGATGAAAGTTGATGCCCCGCGGACAGCAGAGGAGGATTTCCCTGTCGAGATCTGGGCAACTATCCGCCGCAAGGGATATGGACCGAGGGAGGTAACGCTGCGACTCAGGGATGAAAATCGTGTCGTTAAGACGTTCAACGTCAATCTTAACAAAGAACGTCCCACGCGCCGCGTGCGAATCAAATTTATCCCCCGAAATCCGGGGACACAGAAGTATATGGTGGAAATCCCAGCCGAAACCGGCGAGGCTGTTCCACAAAACAACACCAAGAAGTTCCTGTTAAAGGTTGCACCTAGCAAACGTGTGAAGATTTTATACGTTGAAGGCGGACTACGTAGGGAAATTGGGGTCATCAGAAGAGCTCTAGAGAAAGATCCAAATATCCAGTTGACGCTTCGATATTTCACCTCTGAGACCACGATTGGCGGGGCGAGCGACGGTACTGGACACAAGTTCGACCTCTATCCGACCTCAAAAGAGGTACTCTTCGATTACGACGCAATTATTCTGGGAAATATAGCATCATCAAAATTCACCAAACAGCAACTTGAGAACACGGCCGAGTTTATCCGCACACGGGGCGGCGGATTTCTGATGCTTGGTGGGAAGGAATCGTTGGGCAATCACAATATGGAAGATTCCTACATCAATACACCGATTGCACAGGTTCTTCCGGTCGAACTTGAGCTTGGGACGGCACCAACCCCAAGTCCGCCGATACGCCGGTATGCGACCCCTCCACGACGAGGTCGGAGATCCTCAATCCCGGAATATTCCGTACAGTTGACCGCTGAAGGGAAGGCAGATCCGTTGCTGGCTCTGGCGGACGAACCACGCGAAAACGTGATGCGCTGGGAAAAATTGCCGCCTTTAGCTGGCTACAGCCGCGTGCAGCGCGCCAAGGCAGGCGCGACGGTCCTCGCTGTGCATCCCACTGACCGCAATGAATTCGGCAATCGCATCCTTATCGCAACCCACAACTACAATGCCGGTCGGGTTATGGTCTTCACACCTGTCAGTCCGTGGAACTGGCAGATGCACCTGCTACACGAAGATGACAGCCATGAACGCTTCTGGCGTCAAACAGCGAAGTGGTTGACAACGGTACAAAAAGATCAGCTCAAACTAGATATCCCAAAGACCTCTTACGCCCTGAAGGAAGCGGTCATCATCAACGCAACCGCCTACGATCATCAATTTGAACTGACCAATCAGGCGAAAGTCCGTGCTATCATTACGGGCGATAATGGTAGGAAACGAGAACTCTCGCTTGAACAGGTTCTTGGGCAAGAGGGATTATATACGGCACGATTTATCCCGCCCCGGCGTGGTGAGTATCGGGTCACTCTTGTTGGAGAATTAGGCGGCAAAAGTCTCGGAGAGCAGAGCGGTCTCTTCGAGGTCGCTGAATCCTACGCTGAGTTCACAAACGCGGAACTCAACGTGCAATTGTTGCAAACCCTTGCTAACACTAGCGGTGGTAAGTATTATACGCTAGAAGATGTATCAGAGATGGCGAACCATATCCCCTTGGTCGAAAGTGCAACATCACAGTTAGTTGACGAGGAAATTTGGGACATGCCGCTCATCTTCGCAACTGTCATCCTACTTTTAGGGCTAGAGTGGTTTTTACGGAAACGACGCGGTTTGGCTTGATAACTTTAAATCCTGAACATCTCAAAAACAGAAGGAGCTAGCACATTGAATCAGAATCTACCTGACGCAACGGGACATTTTGGAGAATTCGGCGGCAGATATGCTCCGGAGACACTAATGTCCCCACTACTGGAACTAGAAGATGCCTATATGTCTCTAAGAGCGGATTCCGATTTCCAAGAGGAATTTCAATACTACCTCCGCGAATATGTTGGGCGTCCTAATCCGCTGTACTACGCCGAGCGTCTGACCCAAGAACTCGGCGGGGCAAGAATCTACCTCAAGCGCGAGGATCTCAACCACACAGGTGCACACAAAATCAACAATACCATCGGACAGATCTTGCTCGCCCGACGGATGGACAAGAATCGGATCATCGCTGAGACAGGTGCAGGCCAACACGGCGTTGCGACAGCAACCGTGGCATCAAAATTCAACATGGAATGCGAAGTCTATATGGGCGAAGAAGACATCGAACGGCAAGCTCTAAACGTCTTTCGTATGAAATTGCTGGGTACGACGGTGATTCCGGTCAACTCAGGCTCGCGGACCCTCAAGGATGCAATCAACGCTGCATTCCGCGATTGGGTGACGAATGTACGGACGACATACTATCTGATCGGATCCGTCGTCGGTCCCCACCCATATCCGATGATTGTCCGGGATTTTCAAGCGGTCATCGGTCAGGAAGCGAGATCACAGACTCTTGAGCAGACAGGACAGTTGCCAGATTACGTGGTTGCTTGCGTCGGCGGTGGCAGTAATTCAATAGGTATGTTTTACCCATTTTACTCGGATAACAGTGTGAAGTTAGTCGGTGTCGAAGCGGCGGGCGAAAGCATACTGAGTGGCAAACACGCAGCGACTATCAGTGCGGGCAGTGTTGGCGTGTTCCACGGTGCGAAATGCTACGTGCTACAGGAAGAGGACGGGCAAATCACGCCTGCACACTCTATCTCAGCGGGTCTGGATTACCCAGGAGTCGGTCCCGAACATAGCTTTTACAAAGCATCGGGACGCGCCGAATATGTCTCTGTCACCGATGAGGAATCGATTGAAGGATTCAAACTACTATCAGAAACGGAAGGGATCATCCCCGCGCTGGAAGCAGCTCACGCGATGGCTTACATCCGCAAACTTGCACCGACCCTTGATCGAGACCAAACCATCATCCTCTGTCTCTCCGGACGGGGCGATAAAGATGTGTACACCATCGCCAAAGTCCTCGGCGTAGAGCCGGTAAGCCCCGGTGCTGCGAAATTACCACTGTAGCAGAGGAAGTGACCGTTGAGCTTCGTACGGTAAACTGTAGGTCGAGATTCACATCTCGACACAACGACCATTGAGCTTGGAAAAGTAAGTACAGAACAGTCCATGACTAAAAGCGCTGATTTTGCCGTAAATGTCGAGCGGGACGTGCCCACCGAAATGCGCGATGGTGTGGTTCTACGATCAGATGTCTATCGCCCAGATGGGGCAGCAGCCTGTCCGGTGTTATTGTGTCGCACCCCGTATGATAAAAGCCAAAACACCTACATCCAGACCGCGCGGGCGTTAGCTTCCAACGGTTATATCGCTGTTGTCCAAGATATCCGGGGACGCGGCATTTCCGACGGGGAATACTTCTGGCAATTTCAGAATAACGCCGAAACCTTCGACGCGCAGGATGGCTACGACACCGTTGAGTGGGCAGCGGGTATCCCCGGCAGCGATGGACAGGTGGGGACATGGGGGCATTCCTACCCGTCGTGGTGTATCTGGCGCCTCGCCGGAACGCAGCCGCCCTCCCTCAAGGCGTTGTTTGCGAGTGGTATGTCGGCACGGCTGCTTGACCTAAACTTTGGCATATTTGAGACAGGGCGTCGTCTCCAGTGGACCTACAAGATGGCGGTCAATGCACGTCGCCGAGTGAGAGATAAGTTTGGTCCCGAATCCGAGGACGAAGCCGATGCCCAGTGGTACGAAGTAGAACGAGGAAAGTGGATCTGGTATCTGCCGTTAGACGACTTGCCTGACTATCTGTTTTCTACCCTGACACCCCTCCTCAAAACGTATCTCAGGGAGCAGAATAAGGAGTTCTGGGCGTTTCAGGAGATCCACCACAAGGTCAACGTTCCTACATGTCAGTTGACGGGTTGGTACGACCGACTCGTGGGGACGATCGATAACTTTACAGGTATAGTAACAGAAGGGCCCGAATCGCTGCGGCACCAGCACCGGCTCATCATCGGCCCGTGGGGTCATAATAGCAATAACCTCACTCGAACCCAAGGGCCGATCGACTTCGGCTCTCATGCAGATACCACGTATCCTGACGAGGTGGCTCGGTGGTACGACTACCGCCTCAAAGGGATTGACAATGGGATCGGATCGGAGCCGCCGGTGAAACTATTTATTATGGGGGAAAACAGATGGCGTTTTGAATATGAGTGGCCCCTAGCGCATACAGAATACACCGAATTTTTCTTGCATAGCGGTGGCTCAGCTAACACAGTGCGGGGCGATGGTGTACTGTCCGTCTCCGAACCGGGGACCGAATCGCCCGACGCGTTCGACTACGATCCCAAAGATCCGGTGATGAGCTTGATGGGAATTGATGCTCAAGCAGCGCCGAGAGATCAATCCCCACTGAACGGACGACAGGATATTCTAGTATACCAAACACCACCACTGCATGAAGATATTGAGGTGACCGGACCGGTAGTGCTGAAGTTATGGGCAGCATCAAGTGCACCCGACACCGATTTCACTGCCAAGCTGATTGATGTTCACCCCAACGGGTTGGCGGTGAATCTGACATACGGCATTATGCGAGCAAGGTATCGAGAAGGTTACGACAATCCGAGCCTCATCGAGCCGGGCAACCCTTATGAATACACCATCCGTCTCAATCCGACGGGCATCTTGTTCCGACAGGGACATCGGATTCGACTTGATGTATCAAGTTCCGATTTCCCTAACTTTGATCGCAACCACAACACCGGCGCGGATTTCTGGTCAGATACGGAACTTCGGGTCGCACACCAGACCGTTTTCCACAGTGCGGAGTATCCGTCGCGACTTATCCTACCGATTATACCCCGATGAAGTGTTGCTACAACATTGTGCAATTAGCTTGAGGAGAGAAAACGATGGTAGAAGGACCACGCGCATGTCAGGAATCGGAGTTTGAAGAAGTAATTGCTCTGATCAATCAGGTGTTCAGAGTAGGAACGAATCAAGATATTCGCACGGACTATCCGTTGGTGTTTAACCATTCAAAAATGGAGTACATGCGCATCCTCAAGGTGGATGGAAAGGTCGTTGCCCATGTGCCGGTCTGGCTCCGCGAAGCAATCATAGGAGAAGATAGATTACGGATCGGTATCATCAGTCCCACCGTCACGCACCCGGACTATCGCAGACACGGATATGCCACCCATTGCCTTCGGGACTGTATCCGCATCATGGACGAAGAGGGTGTGCCCGTCTCCGTGCTGTGGACGCTGGAGACAACATTTCCCTTCTATCAGCAGTCCGGTTGGGAGGCTGTAGGATCGCAGGGTTGGCTTTACCAGCTACGTCCGCAAGAATGCGCGCTTTTTGAGAGTGGTGCCTTCGACGTGGTGCAATACGACCCAAGTAACACTGACTCGTTTAATGCAATGATGAAACTCCACGATACGGAACCGCACCGGATTGGCCGTTCCATCGAAGAATATCGAGCGCTTTTTTCCCTACCCCAGACAACGACCTTCCTGGCCATGAGTGATGAGAAGGTAGCTGCATATCTGATATTTGGAGAAGGGGTAAACAAACCCGGATTGATTGAAGGCGGAGGTGAAACAGCAGGATTAGAAACGCTAGTCAGGCATGTTATGTTAGAACGAGAAGCCGATTCAGAAATCCAGGTGCTTCTGCCGCTAGTCCCATCTAGTCTGGGAGAACTGATAGAGGAGAAGAAACCGGGGAGCGGACGCCCCATTGAAGAAGCCAAGGGTGTAGGCTATCAAATGATACGCGTCAACAGCCTAGAGAAACTGTTAAAACAGATTGAGAATCACATACAAAGCAAGTCAACTAGGTTGCGCGGGGAGGTCTGCTTCGTATGTCGTGAAACGGACGAAGCTGTGACCCTCAAGTTCCACGAAGGGGAGGTTGACCTTTCAACAGAGCGATTGGCAGAAGCCGTGGTGCTGACCCGTCGGCAGTTGACGCAATTGATTTTTGGTGCTCATCCCGCCGCGAAGCCGGTCAAGTATAGCGGCGTAACGGGCGAAATCCTGAATACAATATTCCCCTTCTACGTTCCGATCTGGGAATTAGATCATTCCTAGCCTTGAAGCGAGGTATAAGATGGCAGTTAGGGAAATTCTGATGCTGGGCAACCCCAAACTTTTTGAGATATGTGAACCTGTGCAAGAAGCACAACTGGAACAGATCGAACCTATTATCCAAGATTTGCACGACACTCTGATGGCTTTCAGACAGAAATACAACGCTGGACGCGCTATCGCCGCACCGCAGATTGGGGCAATGAAGCGGTTAGTGTACATGCATATTGAGGAACCGGTGGTCTTTATCAATCCGGTCTTGGATCTCAAAAGTACGGAGATGATGGAACTTTGGGACGACTGTATGAGTTTTCCCGAGCTCCTCGTCAGGGTGCATCGGCATCACCGGTGCCGGATTATATTTTGGGATGAGAATTGGGAGGAACAAAGCATGGCACTTGAGGGGGACCTCTCGGAACTGCTACAGCACGAGGTCGATCATCTCAATGGCATATTGGCGGTACAACGAGCAATTGACCATAGATCTTTCGCGCTCAGAAGTCAACGACAGTTCTTGGCTGAAGAAAGGACAATCGAGTGAATCTTAACGCACGTCAAAGGAAGCTGCTCAAGCGGACTTTTCTTGATTACCAACAAACCGCAGAATTTTTCAAGAATCCACTCATAGTCCAGCGAGCGGAAGGACTTTACTATTGGGACGTAGAAGGGAAACGCTATTTTGATGGTATCGGTGGGATATTCGTCGCCACGCTTGGACATAAACACCCACGCCTTATGGCGGCGATGCAGCGACAGATGGACATATTGAGTTTTGTGCCTTCGATGCACGGGATTGCGGATATCACACTAGATTTTATCGAGAAGTTAGGCGAGATCACCCCCGGCAATTTGAACTATATCAAACCCTACAGCGGTGGCTCGGAGTCAATTGAGTCCGCCATGAAGTTCACCCGGCAGTATTTCAAGCAGAGCGGGCAGCAGGGGAAATACAAGTTTATCAGCCGGTATTTTGGGTATCACGGAGCGACATTCGGTGCCATGTCCGCCAGCGGCACAGGCAAACGCAAAACTGCGTTTGAGCCACAGATGGGAGGCTTTCTCAAGGTGTTTCCACCCACCTATTATCGCGATCGATTCGCTTCTTGGGAGGAGTGCAACCGTTTTTGTGCACAGATGTTCGAGGACGTGATCATCAACGAAGATCCGGATACCGTCGCGGGGGTTATTATTGAGCCCATCGGTAACACAGGGGGCATCATCACACCGACGGCAGAATATTTTCAAATAATCCGCGAGATTTGTGACCGTTACAATGTCCTCCTGATCTACGACGAAATCATCACCGGATTCGCTCGAACGGGATCCATGTTTGCAGCACAGACCTTTGGCGTGACGCCGGATATCATCTGCGGCGGCAAAGGACTTTCAAGCGGGACAATCCCCTTGGGTGCTATGATGGCACGGGAGGACATGGGTGAGGTTTTCTACGGTCCCGCAGCGGATGATCTAAATTTCGCACACGGTCATACATTTGCCGGCAACCCGCTCGCATGTGCCGTAGGCCTTGCTGTCATTGACGAAATCTTAGAAAAACAGCTCGACCACAAAGCACGTGAGTTGGGGGACTATCTCGCAGCAAGGCTTGAGGGATTGAAACAGTACGGCGTTGTCCGCGAAATCCGTGGCAAAGGTGTGTTGCGCGGCGTAGAGTTGGTGAAGGACACCCAAACCATGCAGCCGTATCCTGAGCTGGGAAGTGCTTTGAAGCGGACTGCGCTCAAAAACGGTCTGGTTATCCGTGTTGACCCGACTTGGTTCGCAGTCGCCCCGGCATTAATCGCAGAAAAATCGGATATAGATGAACTGTGCGACCTTATTGAAAAAAGCCTGATAGATGCCTTGAAACAAGTGAAGCATTGACTCATTCTTAATTTGGATGCTTAAACCGTCCATGACTCTAAATTTTTGCTGAGTTGGGTAAGTCACCTTATCATG
Source organism: Candidatus Poribacteria bacterium (assembly GCA_021295755.1). NCBI lineage: Bacteria > Candidatus Poribacteria > Candidatus Poribacteria bacterium. The sequence goes on along the minus strand of JAGWBT010000039.1, from coordinate 24,974 downwards.
CGATTCATTAGTAGAGTTGCTCCCAAATCTGCTAAAGCGGCACACTAAGCAAGAAGGAATTTTCCATGAACCGAGAGTCTGAACTCAAGCAGGACTTTTTTCACGAACTCTCTCAATTCGTTTCATTGTTGGATGATTACGTCAGCACAGATGATGGACAATGGAGTATCAAAGGATTTATAGATGTATGCCGAAATATTTACACCATTTCTTCCGATACAAAGATAATATCAAAGATTCTTGAAATACATCTCTTTCCACGTATTCTCAACTTTGCACAGAAAATTGGATACCGACTTGTTCTAGCTGAACATCAGAATTATTATCCTGATATTTCCTTTGTCCGTGCCGATGACGAGAGTATAAAATTCGCAGTTGATTTCAAAACTACATACCGTTTAGGAGATAATCCAGAATTTTGTAACGGATTTACCTTAGGTTCCCACGGGGAATACTTTGTAAATAGGAACAGTTCAAAGAATATTCAGTTCCCTTATGGTCAATACAGTGGCCATTTTTGCTTGGGTATTATCTATAGTAGACATGCGGACAGAGAATTGGATGAAACTCACACCTACGGACTTGAGGAGCTTCATTCGATTGCTTCTGTTATAAAGGACTTCCAATTCTTCGTAGCAGAGAAATGGAAAATCGCGAGCGATAAAAGTGGCAGTGGGAATACCGCAAATATTGGAAGCATTAACAAGATTTCTGATATACTTTCAGGTCAGGGCATGTTTTCACGCTTGGGTGAGAAATGGTTCGACGATTATTGGATGAATTATGGTAAGATTACAATCGCTGATGATAGCGGCAGAACAAAGAAGATTACGAATTTGAAAGATTTCGTCATATATCGAGGTGGAGACACTCGACTTATTGTCCCCAAAACGAGGAAAACCCGGATTAACAAATGGTTCCACCGATTAAGTGTCAGGGGATAAAGAGCAAGCTGATACCTTTGATTAAGCGAACCGTGGACTGGTCTTTTGATGGGACATGGATCGAACCTTTTATGGGATCGGGGGTTGTCGGTTTCAACATAATGCCGCGCAATGCGCTGTTCGCGGATAGCAATCCGCACTTAATTAACTTCTATGCGGCAATTGCTAGCGGGAAACTTAACGGCTTGAAAGTTAGAAGTTTTCTTGAACGTGAAGGCAAAATTCTGTCTCAATATGGTAAAGACTACTATTATGAAGTACGAGTCCGATTCAATAGGTATCACGATCCTTTGGATTTTCTTTTTCTTAACCGATCCTGTTTCAATGGTGTGATTAGGTTTAACAGTAAGGGAGGCTTCAATGTGCCCTTTGGCCACAAGCCCCAGCGCTTTTCCAAAGCATATGTTACCAAGATTGTGAATCAGGTTGACTTCGTTCACGCCATTTCACGGAATTTCAACTGGTCATTTGTATGCCAAGACTTTCGGGAAACACTGAGCAGAATTTCTAAGGGGGATTTTGTATATTGCGATCCGCCTTACGTTGGAAGGCACGTTGATTATTTCGATAGTTGGAACGAGGAGAACGAACGACAACTGTTTACAATTCTGAGTCAGTGTCCTTGCAACTTTATTTTGTCGACGTGGCATAGTAACCAGCACCGAGAAAATACTTTCCTCGGTACGTTGTGGTCAGAGTTTAACATCCTTACTAAGGAACACTTTTATCACGTCGGTGCAAAGGAAGCTAATAGAAAACCTATGCTTGAGGCGTTGGTAACAAACTTTACTCCTAAACACTTGCATGAAGACCCAATCGAGCGACCTGAACAGCTAATGCTTCTCCAAAAAATAGCAGAATATCAGACTTTCACAGATTAAGTTGACGAAGATGGTTAGACCGAAAATAGCCCGCCATTTCTACATCTTCCGCGTTAAAAAGGAAGTTGACACCTCTCAGGATTCATGATAACCTTTTTTAGGAATCTTTAAGGAGGGAACCAAATGCAACCTTTTCTCGATTCGACAGATGTTGTGAACGATGAACTTGAACTACGGAAACGCGCACAGCGAGACGGATACCTATTCATCCGTGGATTGCTTCCCACCGAGGTGCTGGAAAGCTTACGGTTGCAGTGTCTTGAGATCGCACGCGACGCGGGCTGGGTTAAGAAAAACTCACCGTTGGAGGACGCTATCGCAGACCCAGACAGCTTTTGCGTCGAGCCGCAACCGGAGTACATGGGCGTGTATTTTCACATGTACAAACTCCAAGAGTTTCAGGCACTACAGCATCACCCTAACGTGATGGGAGTGATGGAACGGATACTAAGTGAACCAGTGATGCCCCATGCACGCATCATCGGGCGAACAATTTTCCCACAACGGGAGGTTTTCACCACCCCACCACATCAAGACTTTATACCCATTCAAGGCACAGCGGACACCTATACCGCATGGATACCACTGAGCGACATACCGCCGGAATTAGGCGGACTCCAGATTGCGTCCGGCTCGCATCGGAAAGGTATCTACGACTTTAAACCCGCGATGGGTGCAGGTGGCATTGCAGTCACCGACCCACTTGAGGGAACTTGGGTAAACAGTCCATTTGAGCAGGGAGACGTTTTGATATTTCATAGCATGGCGGTCCACAAAGGCGTGTCCAACTCCAGCGACCAGCTCCGCATGTCAATCGATGCCAGATACCAGAAAATCAGCGATCCAATTGCGCCGGGCAGCTTGCTACCACACGCCCAGCCAGCCACTTGGGAAGAAATTTATACCGACTGGCCCCCAAACGATCTGCAATACTACTGGCAGAAATGGAATATGGAGGTCAAGGAATACGACAATAGCTACCATGAAAAACGGGATGAGATGGGGTTGGAGATGGCGGAAAAGGGCGACAAAGGCTCAATCTCGGTTCTCCAGCGGATCGTCGCCCGCGATACTGATCCAGCGAAGCGGGAGCGGGCAGCCGACCTACTCGCAACACTCGAAGCCCAATAAATCCTCTGAGTTTACTTCAGATAGTTGCCGACTAGCAAATCGAGCTTCCGTTTAGTTGATGCGGGTATTCGTGTTGGATCTGTGGCAATCGACTTTTCAAGTGCTTGAGGGCAAGGACAGCCGGCACGTTTCTCAGGAATCTTGGTAATCACATCCCTGACGATGCGTTTGGCTGTTTCCACATTTGCAGACAAGTTCTCGAAAATCAGTTCTGCTGTGACGGCGTCATGATCCGGATGCCAACAGTCGTAATCGGTTGAACAGGCGAGAACGCCGTAACAGATTTCCGCTTCGCGGGTAAGCTTTGCCTCCGGCGCAGCTGTCATTCCAATGACATCGAATCCAAGCTGTCTATACACATTCGACTCGGCTTCTGTAGAGAAAGCGGGCCCCTCCATACAGATATATGTACCGCCTTTATGAACCGTTGCACCGACATTGCCGGCACCGTCGTGTAGCAGTTGGCTCAAGATAGGACAAAACGGGTGGGCAAGACTAACGTGGGCGGAGAGTCCGTCACCAAAAAAGGTACTCACACGATTCTTGGTGTGGTCATAAAGTTGATCCGGAACAACAAAGTGGCGTGGCTCAATCTCGGCTCTGAGGCTACCGACTGCGCTTACAGAGATAACCCACTCTACCCCTAAGTTCTTCAAGGCATAGATGTTGGAGCGAACATTAATCTCTGATGGGAGCAGCCGATGCCCCACGCCGTGACGTGGTAGAAATACAATGCGCGTTCCTTCGATTGTACCTAAAACTAAAGAATCACTCGGTTTTCCAAAGGGGGTCTCAACCTCGATTTCCTCAACGTCCGTTAGCCCTTCCATCTGGTAAAATCCTGAACCGCCGATCACGCCGATCTTAACACTCATGAGTCCTCCATTCTAGTTAATGAATCAGGAAAGTGTAAACCATCACGCTACCCATTCCATTTATAGTAAACACGAGAAATAAGGAGACATTTACCCGAAGTCCCCCTGACAAGGGGGATTTAGGGGGTTGGTTCTGCATTGAAAGTGTATCAATAATTCTAAACTTTACTATAAGTCAGTATACTTCCTATCGTTGACAAACCCGGAGGTATTCCTCAATAAAGTAAAAATGCTTCGCTATTTTATCAGATCGGCATACCGTTTTCAACCGATTTTCAGAAAATAAGGAGATTCAGATCATGAATGGGTTTGAAAAGGCGATCGCAAATTACAATGGAAAAGGGCTGCACAGCTTGGACATTGAGACGATCCAAGTAAACATCGGGCTGAAGTGTAATCTGGAGTGCGCCCATTGCCATGTAGTATCCTCGCCACGACGGAAAGAGATGATGGATTGGGAAACGATGGAGCATGTGATAGCTGCGGCAGAAAAGACAAACGCCAAGTTAATAGATATTACAGGCGGCGCACCAGAAATGCACCCACAGTTTCGTCGGTTTGTGAAAACAGTGCGGGAAAAAGGGTTCCCCGTCATGGTGAGAACCAATCTTACGATTTTACTTCAGCCCGGCTTTGAATCCTTCCCTATTTTCTTCCAAGAGCAGTCAGTGCAACTTTGCGCGTCTCTGCCTTGTTACCTTGAAGAGAATGTTGATACGCAGCGCGGCACAGGTGTTTTTGAGGATAGTATCAAGGCATTAAAGCGCCTCAACAGCTATGGATATGGCATCGTGCCCCACCTTCCCCTGAACCTCGTATACAACCCTGTCGGTCCCATACTGCCTCCTGAGCAAGCTGAACTTGAAGTAGACTACAGAGAAGAGCTGCGATCAAAATACGGCATAGAATTTACCCATCTACTGACAATTGCCAATATGCCTATCGGCCGCTTTCGCAGCGACCTAAAGCGTGAGAATCGGCTCGAGATATATAATCAACTCCTCCGAGATTCCTTTAACTCGGCAACCCTAGATGGATTGATGTGTCGCCATCAGATCAACATTGGGTGGGATGGGAGCATGTACGACTGTGATTTCAACTTAGCACTCAAGTTGCCAGTGGAAAAAGGCCTGCCGCAACATATAAAAGATTTCGATCCGGACCTGTTTGCGCGCCGGAGAATTGTCACCGGAAATTACTGTTTTGGCTGTACAGCGGGGAGCGGGTCCTCCTGTACCGGCGCATTGGTATAGGGGGAACATGGATCAAATAGTGTCACTACGGTGTGGAAATATAGTGATTGAAGGCGAGTCAAGTTCCGCCGTGGCAACCTACCTGCGGGTGAAGGAACTCGATCTCATCTTTGACCTAGGCAGATGCCCAATGAGTTTTATCGGCACCGGTCATGTTTTCATCTCCCACTTCCATTTAGACCACTACTTTGGGATTCCAATTTATGTCAGCCAGCGATGGCTTAACGGCATCCCGCCGGGAAATATCTATGTCCCTGAAGAAGGGGCAGAGCAGCTACAAGACCTCATCGAGCGGATTTCTCTGTTGGATTGCGGGAAGGTGTGGGATTACTACTTGACACCGGTGCGAGCGGGCGATAAGATCCCGTTTCGGGAGAATCTTGTGGCGCACGTCCTGCCACTTGATCACCGCGTACCATCGGTCGGCTACCTCGTATGCGAGACACGAGACAAGCTCAAACCCGAATTTTTCGATTTTCCAGGACCTGAAATTGCTCGGTTACGACGCAACGGTGTAACGGTTACAGACCAAGTTGAATTGCCACTTATCGCCTATCTGGGAGATACCCGTACGCTCCCTATTGACTTCCACCCATTGCTCAAGCGGTGTCAGGTGTTAATCTGCGAGTGTACTTTTCTGCTTCCAGAGCATCGGGATCGGGCAGCACAAACGATGCATCTGCACCTGGATACATTGCCCACATTGTTGGAGATGTTTGAGAGCGAATACATTATCTTAACCCATTTTTCGCGGCGTTATCCGCCTGAAATGATACGGCAGCGAATTCACGACGTGCTTTCACCGGAAGATCGTCCGCGTGTTCAACTGCTGATCTGAACGAGTGAATCACTTTAGTAAACATAACCACAAGCGCAGAGGAACCCATATTATGTCAGAGAAGAATGTACATGTATCGTGTTCAACAGAAGAAAGGGGACCAACACCATCAGATCGCTTCTTTTTCGACAATAACGGCTATCTGGTACTGGAAAACTTCTTGGCGCAAAGCCACGTTAACGAACTCCGAGAGGCGCTGTTTCGCGTGATAGCTCAACGACGTGAAAAAGAGCAAAAAGAAATCCCTCATACCGGCAGAACAGATATTAAGGGTGAGAAAAGCACCCGCATCTTTTATATCTTAGACGATGATCCACTGTTTCTTGAGATGCTGGATTGGTCCCCAATGATGTCTTACGTCAAGGGGCTACTCAACGAAATGCCTCACCATCACGCTTCCGATGCTATCGTCGAGTATGACACCGACCTGACGGAGCGAGGCATGGGGTGGCATATCGATGGTCACGATCAGGGATACCGTGGGCTTGGTGCGCCGATTCCCTTTCTCCAACTCAAGATCGGCTACTACCTGAACGATATGACATCGCCCGGACAGGGAAATCTCTGCGTCATCCCTGCGAGCCACAAAGCAACACACGAGCCACCTCAAGATGATTTGCAGCGACCTGACCTGTTTCCCGGCGCGGTGCAGATCTGCGCCCCTGCGGGGACAGCCATTCTGTTCCACAACGCCCTCTGGCATTCGGCGGGCCCGTTTACCCAAGCCGGCGGCTTCCGATTCATGCTCTACTATGCCTATGAGCATCCGTGGATGATTGCATCCCAAGAGCATTGGGGCTATTCCAAAGGGTTTTACAACAACCGCCTTTCCCCAGAACAACGTAAGCTCTTCCACGGTTTCCTATTTGACCCACCGGAGCAGCGTTGGGGATAGCGGGATGTCTCTTTACTTGAATCCCGATCTAATCGGAACAGAAGGTTTTTTTTATGAATAATTTGTCAACTATAGCTATAGCGCAACGCCAAGCATTCGACGAGCAGGGGTATCTGCTGGTTCGTGGTGTGCTCGATGAAGGGGACTTCGCCCCACTTCGCAGGGTCATTTCAGCTGCCATTGACAATCACGCCAAAAAACTCTACGACCAAGGCAAAATCCCAAGTCTGTATGAAGATCTCTCCTTTTACCATCGATTGACACGCATTCAACGTGAGTCTCAGAAGGGATCGCTTTTGGGCTGGAATTGGAATAAAGAGGTCTTCAGTCGCGAGGTTTATGGACTATTGACGCATCCGAAAATCTTGGATATCGTTGACTCGCTTATTGGTCCGGAGATCACCGTCAATGGAGATTATTGGATTCGCTTCAAAATGCCGACCGGCGGAGAGTCTGTCTTTCCGTGGCACCAAGACAGCATCTACTACAATGGCAACGCCGATCCGGGGCAACGAGTCACTTTTTCGGAGGAGAGCCAAATTCTGACCGTATGGATCCCCATGGTAGATGTTGATGAACACAACGGCTGCTTGCAAATAATTCCTGGAAGCCACAAACAGGGGCTTCGACCGCCACGCCGTGATGAGAATGGCAGACTCGTTCCTATAGAGGATGTTGAGAGTTGGGGAGAGGTCCAGAACGTGCGCATGAAGGTGGGGGATATCCTCGTGTTCGGCAATCTTACTTTTCACCGGTCCCTAGAGAATATCAGTGATGATATTCGCTGGAGTATCGACCTGCGCTACAGTCCAACAGGTAGTCCATTGGAATGGTTGCTTCAGAAATGGCCCGGTTTTATCGCACGCAGTCAACAGCAGCCCGAAACGGTCGAATCTTGGGAGATATGGCAGGCAAAAAGAACTCCCACAGAGCCAATCTAAACTGGAGAGATCGACAATGAACATGAATCAAGCCCTACTAGAATCTGGTGTCCGGGACGACACACTATCGGTAGAAGAAAAGGACTTCTTGGACCTAAACGGCTATCTCCCACTTGGGAAGATTCTCACCCCAGAACAGATTGCGAACATGATTCGTCGGTTGGACAAATTGGCGGAACTGGAAGGAGAAGACGCCGGCAAGGAACTTCATCAGGAGGGCGGAACAATCCGGGTGAGCAACCTTGTCAATAAAGGTCCAATGTTCCAGATAGGCTTTTCACACCCGCGCGTGCTTGCTGCCATAGAGCATGTTATCGGTCCTAGGTTCAAGTTGTCCTCGTTGGATTGTCGGATGGCGCTGCCCGGGCAAGGTCACCAAGCGTTTCACGCAGACTGGCGTTCAGGGGTGGAGCCGGGCGATTACTACGTTTGTAACTCCATGTGGCTACTAGACGATTTCACGGAGGAGAACGGTGCAACGCGGGTTGTACCGGGTTCCCATCGTAGCGGTAAACACCCCAAGGACGCATTGGAAGATGCAACACAGCATCCAGAGGAAATTCAATTGATAGCAGCAGCAGGAACTGTTATTGTCTTCAATTCGCATCTCTGGCACGCTGGCGGATTAAATCAAGCCGATTCACCACGGCACGGGATGCTCGCCTATTACTGCCGTCGCGATCATAAACAACTGACTGACCAACGCAAATTTATCCATCCGGAAACGCACGCTCGCTTGAACGAGGCACAGAGGTTCATCTTAGCGGTTTGAACATCGCTACTTCCGTTCTGCGAAGCATCTCCGATACAACGCGACAATTTCTTCGTGTGTTGGTTGGCGTGGGTTATTCGCCGGACTACCGCTCGCAATCGCGTCCGACGCCATCTGATCAACGACCGCCTCAAATTTGTCCAGATCAATGCCAATCTCTCCCAATCGCGGCATCTGGATATCATCAATCAACCGCTCTACCGCTGCAATCGCTCGATCTGCCTGCCCCATTAGCGACAATCCCTCTGTCGGTTCACCCATTGCGCGAGCGATGTCGGCGAAGCGAGCAGGTGTTCCAACGACGCTGAACTCCATGACATCTAGCAGCAGGACGGAGTTTGATAAACCGTGATGAATATGGAAATACGCCCCAATCGGGCGGGACATCCCGTGGACCAATGCGACGGACGAATTGCTAAACGCCATACCAGCGATTGAAGCACCAATCATCATATCCGTCCGCGCCTCAATATTCTCGCCGTGTGCCCACGCTTGTCGCATCGAACCGGATATCAGACGAACCGCCTTCAGCGCCAGCGCATCAGTAATCGGTTGAGCGCGTTTGGAGATGTACGCCTCAATAGCATGTGTCAAGGCATCTATCCCGACCGCCGCAGTCAGATGCGGCGGCGTTGTCAATGACAATAACGGATCGACAATCGCAACCTGCGCTAACAAGCACGGGCTGCTGAGCATCATTTTCACGTTTTGTTCAGTTTCAGTGAGCACCGTGACTTTAGTACACTCGCTGCCTGTTCCTGCTGTCGTCGGGATAGCGATAAGTGGCACGCCCGGATTCGGAATCTTGTTCACGCCCATATATTCGGCGAGTGGTTCATCGTTGGTTAGTTTTACGGCAATCCCCTTGCCGCAGTCGATCGCGCTACCACCGCCGATACTGACAATCAGATTGCAGCCCTCGCCCCGATACTGGTCCAAGCCGTCGTCAACATTTTGCAGCGTTGGATCAGGTGTCACGTCCTCAAAGATGGATGCGCTAATCCCAACGGCGTTCAGCTGTTTTACAATCCCATCGGCGTAACCGAGTTTATTAATGCCCGGATCTGTCACAACCAACGCTGTCTCTCCGCCCAGTCGTTTCGCTTGCTCGCCGACCTGCTCCGCTGCCCCAATCCCCGTGATCACGGTCGGCGGAATGGTAAAGGCGGAAACTGTCGCACTTGAAAAGTTCATCGTGCTGCTCCTTTGGCTGAGGACGGTGAGTTAAGTGCTATCAATTCGCTTCGGGGAATAGTTCCTTATACTCCCGATCGAACGCCCCCGAACCATCATCCAAACGTCGCTCTAAGGAAACGCCCGGTAGGAACGGCGGCAGTTTACCCGCTAGAAAGACCGTTCGGTAACCACCATCTGGATAGTGCGTTTGCCGGCCATCGGGCCACAGAATGGTATGGATCTGACGTGCAACCGGCTTCTTGAAATCCGATTCAACGCGGAATCGCTCGATCGCATCCGAGTCCAGTTCGACACCCAACCCCGGTGCTTCTGGAACTTTAACATGCCCACCTTCTACCTTAAATTCCTTGAGCAAGGTGTGCGAAAAAATGTTGATACACGGAATGGCGGGCCAACGAGCACTCTCCAATACCGCGCCCAAATGGACAGAGAACATAGTAGTCAACCCTGTACCCACCATCTGCAACCAGAACGGCATCTGAGCCTGCTCCGCCAGAATGCCCTCCTTCAGGGTGCGATTGACACCCCCGCCGATGACAAACCCGTCGCACACGCCCTCCTGAATCGCGGTCATCACGGGTGGATTACCCATGTGCATGGCAATCGGGGTATGTATTTTCTGTCGGAGCAGCGCATTTCCTGCCACATCCTCCTGGGGAATAGGGGATTCCACAATCGCCAAATTGCTGTATTTCCGTTCCAAACGGCTGATTAACGGCGCCGCCAAATCTACGCCTAGCAACAGACCGTTGAAGTCTGCGTCCAACTTAAAGTGGGGTGGTACTGCTTCACAGACCGCTGCCAGTTGTTGGTCGATGTCAAACCAAGGACGCGCTTTCACCTTGATATTTGTAAAGCCGTGCGCCTCCGCTGTTTTTGCCTCCGCTGCCCACTCTTCGGGTTTCATATCTTGCGCCCACCAAGACACAGGACAGGTTTCACGATACTGCGATCCCATCAACCGATGGCACGGCACATCCAGTAATTTGCCGGCGGCATCGAACAGTGCCATTTGTAGCCCAGCACCGAGACTGTCGTCCATCAGAAAATCAAAGAGGTTTCGATCACGCACCCGATTAAACTGTTCGTCTCCCGATCGTCCCCATGTATAATGCGGAAGTGTCTCTCCAATACCAACCACACCCGAAGCTGTGGTCACCCTGCACAACTCCACGATCGACCAGTCGGAGACCCGAACCTCTTTTACATGGGCACAACGCGGATGGAAAGGTACGTTTAGTACAATCCGCTCAACGTCTTTAACAATAAAGTCTTTTGAAGTCATAGTATGCTCCTACAATTCATTCAGCGTTCAATTGCTCAAGTTGTTCAACAATCGAGTCCAAACTGGGACGGTCAGAGTTATTTTCGCCGATGTACATCCATCTCAGGATACCCTGTTTATCAATGAGGAATGTGGCCGGCAGATACATATCTCGGTTGTGGAAACGGTACGGCTTCACAATTCCGTATGCCTCGTGAACGGAGGAACCCGGATCGGCTAGAAGTGGGAGAGTCGATATTACCCGATCCTTGAAGCTAAAAACAACAGGCTTCGGTTCGGGCTTAATAGCGATAACAACGGTCTCATACTCCTCATCAAATAACTGGTGATTCGCCGCAACCTGCGACGTGAACCTCGCACAATGTGGTCAGTAGGTTTGCAGCAGCAACGTCGCTAATACGTGCTTCTTCCCTTTGTATTTGGAAAGACTGAAAAGGAGTCCACTCTCCACATCCACGAGTCTGAACTCCGGCGCCGGTGAACCAATCGGCAGTGGCTCGTCGCGTTTGAGTTTTGTTAGCTCAGATTCGAGTTCTTCAATCGTGGGCTGTGCCGAGTCGGACGCGTGAGGAAACTTCCAACGCACATACCCCGACTTGTCAATAACTAGGATTTCGCCTAGCCCCTGTAAACGAAGAAGCGTCGCATCATACTTTGCTGCTCTCCGCTCCAATTGGGCGATCACTTCTGAATGCTCCGCCATATCGCCTATAACGATAAGGTTAGATTTTCCATGAAAATCGGCGAACTTGATCTCTGCCTCGCCGAACGTAATGGGCGTCCGCAAAACACTATCTCCAACCTCCACGCCTTTCGAGATTGATGCCGTAAATATAAGGACCATCACGGCGAACACATATCGTAGCATATCTCCTCCAAGGTTTCTTGTCCACAATCGCTAATTTCAGCAACCTCTACTCCGTGTCTCCTGTCATCAACGCCTTATATCGACAGCTGATTTCCGACAACATCTCATCCGGCAACCGACCACGTTCTGTACCGGCGAGATTGTCTTCGAAGTGGTTAATATTGGTTGTTCCAACAATCGCGGTGTGAACGTCCGGGTCGCACAGCAGCCACCGCAGCGAAGCCTCTACACGGGACATATTGCCTATTACCTCCGGAGCAAGAATCTTCCGGGCGTTGTACCACGTCTTTGCGTTATTTTCGTTAGGGTGCGATTGTTCGTACATGGCATTCGCAATGGGCCCCTTGATGATGATACCCATATCCTTTTCGCGTGCAGCAGCAATGACTTCCGCGGGTTCCTGACGCAGCACGTTATAGGTGAGCTGCAGCGTGTCATATTCCCCAATCTCAATAGCCTTACGTGCAGTATCACCGTCCGCTGATAAACTGATAAAGCGCACCTTGCCGGCTGCCTGTGCCTTCTTGAGCCCCTCTAGGCTGTCGCCGCAGGCTACATCTTCATATTTGGGGCTGTGTAGTTGCATAATGTCAATGCAATCTGTCTTCAGTCGTTGTAAGCTCCGGTCAATCTGCGGCTCAATAGCTTTGGCGGAGTAGTCCAAAGTTTGTACCCATTCGCCATCCGGTTGCTGTACCCGCCACGAACCACACTTAGTGGCGAAATAAAATTCGTCTTGGCGATGGCCAATATATTTGGCAACCAGTTCTTCACTCCAACGATATGATGCCGAAGAATCGATAAAATTAACGCCAGCGTCGAGCGCGCGGTTGAGGAGCTGTCCGACTTCATCTCCCTCTTCCGGAGGTGTCCAGCCGATGTGCCATGCGCCGAAACCGAGTTCCGAAACCTCTAGCTCCGTGCGTCCAAGTCTCCTATATTGCATGTACCTTCTCCTTTCTGTTTTTTTGCTTAATACGACCTCAATTCTTAATCCGTAAGTTCTTTCCGAATCCAAGAGTGGAGGATGTGGTTGAGAATGAGATGTACATCTTCAACCGGACCGTAGTCATAGCTGTCTGCCACAACACTGACATCTGCCATCTCCCGTAGCTTTCCACCACCGAACCCTGTCCAACCAATAGTTTTGCACCCAATAGCCTTGGCATGACGAATCGCCCGAATGATGTTTTCAGAGTTACCGCTCGCGCTGATTGCAATCAGCAAATCGCCGGGGTTGACCAAGTTTCTAAGTTGCTCGACAAACACATCATCGTAAGATATATCGTTTGACCAAGCCGTCATCGTCGCCACATTATCGGTTAAGCTAATCACCCGAAAGCGACGCACTCCGGGCACGCTCGCCCCTTTGTTCAAGTCATTCGCAATGTGTGAGGCAGTAGACGCACTACCGCCGTTCCCGATGACAAAAATTTGTCGATCTGCCTGATATGTCTCCATCACAAGATCAATCGACTGACGAACATCAGCTAAGGAGAGACGTTCCAAGACGCCCTGTAAATGCGAAATATATCCTTGAATGCGTTCCATGAATTATCTCCAAATTTTAATGGGCTGGTGTGCCGTCCTACTAGATTAGTTTCTGTCAGCGACGGTTGGGTTCATTCCTTCAGACCTAATCCCCAATCACCAACGAAATTGCAGCAAGGTCACCGATGGAATCACCCAGTTCCGCCGGCATAATTTTAACAGCTTCTAAAGGACGTTGCATCGCCATTTCCGTTACGGTGCGTCGGATTGGGTCTAGCAGCAAGTCCCCGGCAGCAACTGCAATCGTTCCGAGCAGCACGATCTGGGGGTTCAAGATATTAACAAGATTCGCAATTCCCCAACCCATGTAGTACGCGGTTTCTTCCACTAAAGCCATTGCTAGGGCATCGCCGTCCCGTGCAGCTTGGAGCACATGCTCCGATTTCACGCTATTCATCTCCCCGCTTGCAAGTGCCAAGATTTTGGTGTGCGGTTGATCCGCAATCGCCTCCTGTGCACGACGTGCAATCGAAGGTCCTGAGCATAAGGCTTCCAGACACCCATATTTGCCACAACCACAGAGGGGGCCCTCAGGAAGCAAGATCTGATGGCCAACCTCCCCTGCGCTGTCATTTGCACCGTGGTAGATCTCTCCATTGGCAACAATGCCACCGCCGATGCCTGTACTCATCGTCATGTAAAGAACATAATCGTAGCCACGTCCGCCCCCAAATCTCGCCTCGGCGAGTGCGCTCGCATTCGCATCATTCTCAATAATCGTCGGAATATGAAACTTTGACTCGATCATCTCCCTCAACGGCAGCGCATCCCACCCCGGAAGATTGGGTGGAGAATAGATAATGCCGGTTTTCGTGTCGAGGGGACCGCCGCAGCTCACACCAATCCCTGAGATGTCCCCGCGCCGCAATTCCGCCAAGTCGATCACCTCATCGACCATCTCCAAGAGCAGCTGCACCGCATGACGCGGTCCCTTCTCTGACTCGGTCGGCTGCCGCACCTTCCGAAGGATATTTCCGTTTTTATCAGCGACAACAGTGGCAAGTTTTGTTCCACCGATGTCGATACCGATGACGTGTGAACTCATCTGCAAACGCTCTCAACTAAATAAATACTTCTGCACCGTATCTTCGCGCACCTGAACCCCCAAGCCGGGGGTTTCCCGCACGGCGAGATAACCATCCTCTTGAACCCACGGATCGCTGACCAACTCGTGCTGCATCGGCGACTCATGCGGCTTGAAGTCCATTGCTACACCGTGCGTCGAGCCGGCCAGCAGGTGTAGACTAGCAGCGGTGTTGAGGGCGCTGCTCCACGTGTGAAAACTGAACTCCAGGCTTTCCGCCTCAACAAGTTTGATGACATGGAACGAGCCCGTGATACCGTGACAACGACCAGGATCTATCTGCACCACATCAATGCCTCCTGACTGAATCAGGCGCCGGTAACTCTCGACGTTCCATTCGTCCTCACCCGTGCCGATCGGAGTGGAAACCGCCGCCCGCAGTCGGGCGTGTCCTTCAAGATCATGAGACGGGAGTGGCTGCTCGATCCATCGGAGTCGATACGGCTCCAACTCCCGAAAACGCTGAATCGCTGTCGGAACGTCCCAGAGCCGGTGATGCCCAGGTGTATCAACAATGAGTTCCAAGTCATCGCCAATAACTTCCCGTACCCGCCGCACAATTTCGAGGTCGCGCTGCCGGTCTTGGCCGAAGAGTGCTTCGGGTCGCATACCCCAACCAGCTTTGACAACCTGATATCCTTCCTCTCGGAGGAAACGAAACTCATTGAGCGTCCAGTCGAAATCCTCCATGTCAAAGATAAAGGACGCCATAGCAACGACCTTGTCGTGCAACTGTCCCCCTAACAGCCGGCAAACAGGCAGGCCTAGCGCTTTCCCTTTCACATCCCAGAGCGCCATGTCCAAGGCACTCACGCCAAAGGCAGCAATCCCTTCCGGTCCATACCACCAGATACGGGACTGCATTATATGCCAGAGCCGGTCAACATCTATCGCATCCTCACCTACGAGCAACGGCGCAAGCCCCTGTTCAATAATGACCTTCGTTGCTAGTGCCGCTTCCCGAAACTGTGAAATACATTCTCCCCAGCCGACCACCCCATCTTCCGTCTCCACACGGGCGAGGGTAATATACCGCTCGATACCTTTGTAATGTGGTTCAGGGTAGGCGAGCGGAAAGGCTTGAATATTCCGAATTTTCATCGTTTTTAACCTCATTTCGGTATTGGTTTTCTCCGTCTACCCATACCAGTACCCCTTCACAATATTCACTCTATGTAAAAAATATCGTACGCTCATATCTAACTATAACACTAACAGCATTCCCTCTATCCCTCAAGATCAGGCACAGGTTCCGGTCGGTCGCGCATAAACAGCAGGAGACATACGCTAGCTAGCAGCAGCCCTCCCATCAGAAGGAAACCAAGCGCAAATCCGTAGTATTCCCCCATCACTCCCATCCCCGCGGGGACGACCCCAGCACCAAACAGGTAAACAAAGGGTATCATCAACGAGACAGCAACATTTCTAGTGCGGGGAGGTCCTACATTTGTAAGCCCCAACAACGCAACGGGGAAAAACGCAGCAACAACCGCCGGTTGAAGAAATACCACCGTCACTAGGATAATCTTTTGACTGAAGCCCATCAGGCCTGTCAGAAGAGCAGTTGCGGTATAAATTCCCCCCATGACCCGTTTTGCACCAAAGCGATCCGCCAACCAGCCAGCGAGGAAAACAGCCACAAGCCCAGATATCCGCGAGAGTCCAACGAGGGTATTCACAAACCCTTGGTCTAGTCCCTGTTCGCTGATAAGATAGACCGGCAGAATTGCGTATACGCCTACACTCGCCCCGCAAGCCAAACTCATCAGAATAGCGATAATCCAAAATGAGGGTTGGCAAAAGATTTGTCCCACGTTATCCAATCGTGGTGGTTCGCCGGCAAATCTGCCGCCCTGCCCAAATAGCGCGAATGTCGCAGCCATCACTAAGCCACCAACACCGACGATTATCAGAACACCACGCCACGATGTAAAATTTAAACCCAATTCGGCAACGATAGGTGCAAGGACATATCCCATGGTGGGTCCTGCCTCATGCAGCGAAATCGCTTTTCCCCAATGTTCCGGATCTACCAAACGGGTCATCGTCGACATCGCCGACGGAAAATAGAGACCCGAACCCATGCCAAGCACTACCATGCCAACTTGAATGCCGATCAGCGAGGGACTGAAAGCAATTATCAGAACGGCCACCCCACACGTTATAGAGGAAAGCAGGATTGTCCCGCGATGTGTAAGCCGTTGGGAGACGAAGCCTGAACCCAACATCACAGGCGCAAACCCGATAGAGATGAGGAGAAATAGACTTCCTGATTTCGCATGGGACAGGTGCAGTTCTTCCTCAATTAGCACCAACAGCGGTGAAAAGACAACACGTGAAAGAAACGTGAAAAAGAGAATTCCAGCAAGAAACAGAATGGGGGTTAATATCCGATAGATACTTTTTTGACCGCTGTTGCGCACTGTAGATTGCCTACTATCACCTTCCTTGATTTAATCAATTAGGAAATGCCCATAATCGCTACTGCTTCGTCTAATCCGCTCTATTCAATGCGGGATCTTAGAAAAAAAATGTAAAGAAACAGACCATCACCGTGGTTGCATTTCCGTCCAATAAACAGCGTTGGAAAGAATATCATCGCATCCTTCACCTGCGACACCCACCGTATACATCACGCCGGGCACGTCAACTTGGTTGTGCCCTGTGGGACGTTCTAGGGTTGGAAGCCAGTGGGGAATTGTCATATCGGGTTTGGAGAGTAGCTCGACGCTAAATTTACCACAGATATCCGGGGCTTGTAATTCAACAATCTCGGCACTTTTATGTGCCCAGTTTCCCTCGCTCACGGTTTCCGGCTTCATCAACGCCAATACGATAAAAATTCGGCCGTCAGGAGCGATGTGGATGGCACCATCCATGGCAAGACTCCAAGACTGCCACTCCTTCGGAAGTTCGTCGGTGAGTGAACGGCGGCACCACTTACCTGTTCCATCTAGCCACGCGACCCACGCTCGGGACGGTATAGCAAAGGAAGGGCAGGTGCTGTAGAGGATATACGGCGCACTCTCTCTATCCACAGCGATAGAACCAAACCGCAAATCTCGATGTTCGGTGTCAATGAGTGTAACAGTTTCGCGGGTAGCGGGCAGTGGAACCGGTGTGCCATCGGCTCGCTCCCACGTGTTCCCACTGTCAGAACTACGAAGATATCCGACAGTGTATGACCGCCTTTCATCAAAAATCAAGAGAGTCATATGCAACGTCCGATGGTTTTGACCCCACGCCAACGCTCCCTGATAACGAACATACCCACCCTTATCATCTTGGAAAATGGCGATGGGCTCCTGCCAAGGCGCCTCCGGGGGTTTGATGTAAAGGTTTACATACCACGGTTCGGATCCTCGATTTTCTCTGCCTGTTAAATAAAGGGTATCATCCAAACCACAGACCATCGTGGGATAAGTGCATCTCTCGCCGAACTCAATTTCGTTGCCCCACTCAGACGCATCATTTGGACGCACCGATCGACGATAGCGGAAGGGATGGTGATGTGGGTAATAAACGATGTGAAGGTATCCTAAACTGTCTACCGTCAATGCAGGTCCGCCATGATTATCGTATGCCTCACCGACAGTATATGTGGAAGACCATTCCTTCGTTTTGCGATCGAACGTCCGCACACGCACACGAAATCCTTCGGCAATTGAATCGAGCCATGACACATGCGTTTTGTCCTGAACCGTGATTATTTTGTTGCAATCGCCGTATGCCGTGGCACGACCACAACCGTTTTGTGACAGCAGAACGAGATTTTCACCCACATTGCTTTGTGCCCATGTTTCCCGCAGAATCGAATTGGACATTTCTTACCTCCACTTCTTCTGTCCGCCATTCAAACGCTTCTATTTGCTTATGTGGACACTGCTTTCACGATGCCCTTAGACCCAGCCGTGATCAATCGTGATAGGAGAGCCAGATGTCTGGTTCGTCCAACCAAGGCCACTATCTAACACGACCTCTCGACCGGTGATCGCCGACTGCTCGGCAGCAAACAGGATTTCCATAATATGCCGTCCCCATTCCCCATGTGTCGGTGGCTCAATATTTTTCTCAATCGCTTCAGCAAACGACTTCCACTCGTTGTGCATTTCAACCGGTGGATCATCGAATGGCACATCTTCCCACTTATCTCCTTTTCCAACCCTGACATATTTTTCACCGTGCTGGCTGAACCGCAATGTACCGTTGGCGCAGATCACCTGACAGCTAAAGTCGGGGGCACCATCAGCAAATCCAACCGCTACGGCAACTCCGGCAAGTCCGTTTTTGTATCGTATGAAAGCCGTGGCGGAATCATCACCCGCTTGGTAATGTGCACGTGCACCGATAGACGCCGATACCGACGCGGCTTGAGACGCCATCACCCATGTAAGACGGTCTACCACATGAACACCATTGGTCAACCACATACCACCACCGTGGTACCGGCTCCGGTATTGAGGTCGACGTCCCTGATAACCCCAATTCTTGGACATGTAACACACCGCTGTTATGAGTGGTCCTAAATCACCTGAATCGAGGATCTCCTTCGCCTTTACACTTGTGCCGTAATAGTGCTGGCTATATCCCACCATCAACTTGACATTGTTAGTAGCCGCCGCCGCTATCATACCGTCACATTGCTGCAGGCTAATCGCCATTGGTTTCTCCACCAAGACGTGCTTACCAGCATTGCAGGAATCCACAGTGAGCTGATGATGGAGTTGATGGCCAAGCACCACTGCCACAGCGTCAACTTCGTCGTCCTGCAATAGCTCCGTGTGAGTCTCATACCCCTTTGGAATATTATATTTCTCCATGTATTCGCGACGCTTTTCCTCAAAGAGGTCAGCAACCGCTATAACCTCTACGTTATCCAATGTCGCAATCGCATCACAGTGGGAGCGGGCGATTCCACCCAACCCAATAATTCCAACTTTTAATGTTTCCATTACAACCTCCTAGTCATTGAGTGTAAAGTTAAATTGGTCCACAGGTGTTCCAGAACAGAATCAGTTCCTTTTCTCTCCGACGGGCAAGAATATAATGCTTGAGTCCGGCCGGTGTCTTTCCAGCATTAGTAGTTTGGCGCCGCAAACAAGCCATGTGTTGTTGAGGTGTGGATATTTTTTCGGTAGGTTAATTGATTGGAACATAATCAAGGTGGCCAGTTTGCAGCCATTCGTCGGGCAATTCGGTCCGCCATGGCAGCGATTGTCAACATTGGTGGAACGCCGATTGAGGTCGGAAACAAACTCGCATCAGCCACGAACAATCCGTCGACAGTGTGTGCCGATCCATACGAATCTACAACAGTTCTGCGTGAATCGCTTCCCATCCGTAGCGTTCCTTGGGGATGGCTAGAAGCGATCAGAATTTCGTTCTCAACAACTCCACGCTGCCGAATTACCTCAAGGTCACTCTCGCTCTTGAGAACACCTCCCCGCGTATAGGGAAGCGTAACCTGTTTTGCACCGGCAGCGAAAAGAAGCTGGGCACCGTGTATCAACCCTTCGACTAATGAAGCCTTGTCGGTCCGGTTGAGACGATAGCGTATCACGGGGTTCCCCCGTCGATTCACCTTTACACGCCCGGGCGATTGGTCGTGCAGCAGCACAAGTACCCCAGCGGCATTGCGGTATGAACGCATCAAATCTCGGTGCGCTCTACCAAAGGAGGGCATACTCGCTGCGACTAGCGGCATCGGTCCGAATGCCGGCATCAGGATGTAACCGCTATCGGGATTACGCGCTAGATCCAGAAAATGATCAACGTAAAAACTTTGCGGAATGCCCTGATAGGCATCAACTTCCTCATCAAAAATACCGCCTATAAAAATAGCGGGATGCAGATGCAAATTACGTCCCACCTGCTTCCCCGGATCTGGAAGGCGACTGCTCAACCAGAGTTGAGGCGAGTTGATGGCACCTGCTGCTAGAACTACCGCGCTGCTACGAACGGTGAGCCGGTAGGTTTCGCGCCCGCGTTTGCCTGCTGAATTCTCGGAACTACTCGGTTTCGGTTTAGCCTGTTCAGGTAACAGCATATCGCCAGACCGGAACCGAGCGGTAGCTCCTACCACGCGTCCGTTTTCCGCAACAATACCTTCGGTTAGACAGTCGGTGTAAAGACGAGCTCCCGCTTCTAGGGCCTGGGGAATGTAGCTGACTGCCATACTCTGCTTCCCAATTCCTGGCTGAGAAACCGGACACCCGAGCACACAGTCAGCCGAACAATCTGGACATGCAGCACGATTATGTCGCTGGACAAGCCCACGCCAACCCATGGCGTGGCAACCACGCCGAATGATCTGGTTAAGCCTGTTGACCTGTGCCTCCCGAATTTGGTTCACCCCTAACGTTGCTTCCACTCGGTCGAGGGAGGGACTGAGATCACTCGGTGATAGATCTTGAGTCCCGAACTCCGCTTCCCATCTTTCCAAAATCGGATCGGGGGTACGCACTGTATAGCAGAGATTATGGACGGTAGAGCCACCTACGTGCCGTCCTTGAGAGATTAACACCGAACCATCGTGGGTAGTTCTCATACCCCCATCCCAAAACAGACGAAGTAACATCTCTGGCGTATACCGGCTAAAGGTCGTTGGATCATGATTCTCACCTGCCTCCAGCACAGCTACCGAGAGTCCGGCTTGAGCAAGTTCTTTGGCAGCCACAGCACCACCCGCTCCCGATCCGATGACACAGACATCAACCGTTTCGCGGAGATCCTGCCTCACGGTACGCCCTTGGATGATCATCTTCTCTCTGGTTTGTCAGTTAAGGTTTGGTAGATGTCAATAGCAGGTTGGCTGTAATAGCCAAGAAATGTGAGATCTCGCAAGCCTCGAAAGAGGCGTCGTCGTAACCCAAAACGACTTTCCGCCCACGATCGAATATAAATTTCTGCATCACGTCGTGAGAGCTGGGTAAAGGGACATAGTTTTCCGGCGAACAAAATCGGACACCATTGAAATAGATTAAGTGCTCGGCGGAGTTGCACCCGTAAGTTTAATGGCAGCCCCGCAACGAAGGCATCGATCGTCGTCACTGTGGGAGCATGCTCTACGTCAGGCAAACCTGTCTCCACGATGCGTTCGGCTAGGACTCTCAGAATCTCCGCCTCTGTTGAACTGAAGCATTGCAATGTCATGTTGAGCGTAGCGGCATCCCAATCTATCAATCTATTGGGGTAATTTGGCTGCAGCTGTCGTGTCCTTGGCATTTAGCGCAGCTGTCTTCAAAATGGTAGGTAGCTGCACTTTGGGCCACACCGCAAGAAGCCAACCTGCTAGATCTAGGGGCGTTGTCCCTTTTATGCATTATCACTCTTCGACATTTCTACCATCTTCTATACGAATCACGCGCTTTCCGAGTTGCTGGACGAGTGAGAGATCATGTGTTGCAACCATCACTGTCGTCCCGCGGAAGTTGAAACTTTCAAAAAGATGCATAATTTCAAGTGACAGTTTCGGGTCCAAATTTCCTGTAGGCTCGTCAGCGAGCAGAACCACCGGATCGTTCGCCATTGCTCTAGCGATGGCGACACGCTGCTGCTCCCCGCCCGAAATGTCCTCCGGCAGGGCGTCCTTCCTATGGATGAGACTCATCTGATGGAGGAGTTGATCAACCTGCTGGCGAATCTGAGAGCGTTTCGCGCCCGTCACTTTCATGGCAAGCGCGATGTTTTCTTGAACTGTCTTATTCGGCAACAGCTTAAAATCCTGAAAGATAACACCCATTCTTCGACGCAGATAGGGTATTTGCGAGCGAGAAATTTGGGACAAGTTCTGACCCGCAAGGACAATGTGTCCCGCAGTGGGGACTAGCTCACGGTACAAGAGTCGAAGAATCGTTGTTTTTCCCGCCCCACTGGTGCCAACTAGAAAAACAAACTCCCCTTTTTTTACCTCAAAGTTGATTTCGTGGAGGACTTCAATGTCCTCCTTATAACTCATTGATACGTTGTAAACCTGAATCATCTCAATTTGACTAACCCTCTAAGTTGTTGAATGCGATCGGCCGGACAATATCCTGTTATACCTTAGTTGTTCAAAGGTTCCGTATGACCACATTCTTTATCGTTACAGGCGAGGTAAGGCTTCTTCGCTTTCGCTGTCCTTTCGACGAGAAATGGTGCTTCGCACTCCGGACATTCCTTGTTCACCGGTCTATCCCACGAAACAAAGTTACACTTGGGATAGTTGCTACAACCATAAAAAACGTTGCCACGTTTACTGCGCCGCTCACCGATATAACCGTCGCAGCCAGCCTCCGGACAATCGACGCCGATGTTGATTGGCTTTGCGTTTCTGCACTTGGGATACCCCGTACACGCGAGGAACTTGCCACCGGCTCGACTCGTTTTTATTACCATTGGACTACCACATTTATCGCAGCTTTCATCGGTAGGTTCCTCCTCGGAGGAGGTGGGTGCATCGTCTTCTGATAAGCGTTTGAGGTTCCGGCACTCCGGAAAATTTGAACAACCGAGGAAACGACCATATCTCCCCCACTTAATTATCATCTTGCTGTCGCACTTTTCGCACACTTCATCAGACTCTTCTTCCATCTCTTTGCGCGCTTCATACATCACGTCTGGTGCTGCCTCTAAGGCATGATTAAACGGTTCATAAAATGCGCTCAGAACACCTACCCAGTCAGATTGTCCTTCGGCTATCTCATCAAGCTGATCTTCCAGCTTTGCTGTGAACTGCGTGTCAAGAACATCAGGGAAGCCTTTAATTAACAATTGGTTAACTAGTTTCCCCATATCCGTCGGTTGAAAACGCCGCTCCTCTTTGAGCACGTACTCCCGATCTTGAATTGTCGAGATAATTGCCGCATACGTGCTCGGACGGCCGATTCCCTTTTCCTCCAATGCTTTAACAAGGGTCGCTTCAGTATATCGGGGTGGCGGCTGCGTATAGTGCTGCTTAGGTGTGAGTTTACGCAGGTCAAGCCGCTCACCAACTTCCAGCACAGGTAGGATTGCATCGGTCTCATCATCTCTATTGGATCCCATGTTACTATCGTCGCGTCCTTCTAGGTAGAGCCGCATGAATCCATCAAACTTGAGTATTGACCCGGTTGCACGGAACAGATATTTCTCCGCGGAAATATCGATCGTCGTCACATCCAAAATAGCAGGGTTCATCTGACTAGCAACGAACCGTTTCCAAATCAGATCATACAGTCGATGCTGTTCAGGGGAAAGATAGGCTTTCAGCGACTGTGGGGTCCGTTCAACTGAGGTTGGACGAATGGCTTCATGCGCGTCCTGCGCTCCGCCTTTGCTTCTGTAACGTACGGCGCTCTTAGGTAGGTAATCTGCCCCGTAAGTCTTTTCGATGTATCCTCGCGCTTCTTCGAGGGCCTCCTCCGCAACGCGAGTTGAATCAGTCCGCATGTAAGTAATCAAACCGACGGCCCCCTCTGCTCCCACATTCAACCCTTCATAGAGTTGTTGAGCAACCGCCATCGTGCGTTTGGCGGTGAACCGGAGTTTACGTGCTGCTTCCTGTTGTAACGTACTTGTGATGAATGGAGGAACAGGTCTCCGTTTCCGTTCCTGTCTCTTTATGCCTTTGACAATAAATGGCTTTGTTCGCGCATCTTCGACGATTGCTTCTGCACGCGCTTCATCAATAGGGAAACCGTAGGTGCTGATAGTCCCCTTCTCCGATCCAATCTGAAGCAACTTCGCATTAAGCGGCGGTGGGATTTTCCCTGCTAGATTCGCCGTAATCGTCCAATACTCTTGGGGGACAAAGGCTTCAATCTCCGCTTCCCGCTCACATATAAGCCGCACAGCGACAGATTGCACCCTTCCGGCACTTAACCCCGGTTTCACATTGCGCCATAAGATTGGGCTGATTTGATAGCCAACCAACCGATCCAAAACACGCCGAGCCTGTTGGGAGTCCACCAGCCGCTGATCAATTTCACCGGGATTCTCCATGGCCGCGCGAATCGCACCTTTCGTAATCTCGTTGTAGGTCACCCGGTAGATCGGTTTTTTCACGCTTTTCAGCGTTTCAGCGATATGCCAGCAGATAGCCTCGCCTTCCCGATCCGGGTCCGCAGCGAGGTAGATTGCCTCTGTTTTCTTTGCTGCTGCTTGAATCTCTTTGATTACTTTTGCTTTGCCCCGGATAGTGATATATTCCGGGGTAAATTCATTTTGAACATCCACAGCCAATTTTTTTGCAGGTAAATCACGAATGTGCCCCACTGAAGAACGCACAATATAATCTCGACCGAGGATTTTGTTGATTGTCTTCGCTTTCGCAGGAGACTCAACAACAACCAATGATTTAGGCATTATAAATGCTCCAGATAATAATTGAAATAATTAGAACGCATTGGGATACTACGTAATGTTTGACATACTCCCCGCCCTAAAGGACGGGGATTCTTTTGTCCTTCAGGCGCGTGAATTGCGC
Organism: Candidatus Poribacteria bacterium; assembly: GCA_021295755.1. Lineage (NCBI taxonomy): Bacteria > Candidatus Poribacteria > Candidatus Poribacteria bacterium. Next base: position 15 of record JAGWBT010000039.1, on the reverse strand, counting down.
TATCAACAAGGATTG
>JAGWBT010000038.1:30694-51879 GCA_021295755.1 Candidatus Poribacteria bacterium | reverse complement strand
TCGAATCAGGAAGATAGCATGGAGATAACAAATGTCTACCAGTCAGTCTATTAAGAATCCCAATGTTTCAACGTTGGGAACAGTCAAAAATGTCTTAGTCGTTGATGATGATGAAAAAATCTGTTGGGCTTTCGAGCAATTTTTGACAGATGAGGGGCACCGATCCATTATCGCTAACAATGCAGAGGAAGGCTTGCGAAAGATTCAGTCGGAAACCCCTGATATCGTTCTGCTCGATGTACGATTGCCTGGCATGAATGGGCTTGAGGCATTGAAGCAGATCAAAGTTCTGCAGCCGGATGCAGTCGTGATTGTCATGACAGCATACGATAATGTGGAGACAACCATTCAAGCTATGCAGCTGCATGCGTTTGATTTCATCCCCAAGCCAATAGATCTGGATCAGGTAAAAGCAATTTTCGATCGCGCCACACAGATGCAAATTGAACGCAGTAAAATGCCGCCTACTGAACTCCCCTCGGAGGAGGTCGAATTACCAGCGCAGCCACAGGAACATCGCTTAATCGGTAGAAGTCCACAGATGCAGGAGATTTATAAACTAATCGGGATGATAGCGAATAACACTGTCACGGTACTGATAGAAGGTGAAAGTGGAACAGGCAAAGAGTTAATCGCACACTCCATCCATTCTAACAGTTCACGACAGGATAAAAGCTTCGTTCCAGTCAACTGTGGTGCCCTTCCCGATGACCTGCTTGAAAGCGAGCTCTTTGGCTATGAAGCGGGCGCATTTACAGGGGCAAATGCCAAAGGCAAGCCCGGTAGATTTGAACTCGCAGATGGCGGTACGTTGTTTCTTGATGAGGTCAGTAATATGAGCCCAGTGCTACAAGTAAAACTGCAACGGGCTTTGCAGGAACAGGAAATAGAAAGGCTGGGTGGAACCCGTCCACTGAAAGTGGATGTCCGTATCATCGCTGCAACCAATCAGGACCTCGCTGAAGAGGTCAGACTGGGTAAGTTTCGCGAAGATCTCTACTATCGCTTCAACCTGCTTTCAATTAACCTTCCACCCTTGCGCGAACGGGCTGCGGATATCCCGCTGCTGGTCGACCACTTTCTACAGGCTGCCAGCGCCGAGCTTGGGCAAAACGTTCGAGGGATTTCGCCGGGCTGTATGGAACTCTTACAACAGTACGATTGGCCCGGAAATGTGCGGGAGCTAGAGAACACCGTTAAAAGTGCAGCTGTCCTTTCACGGGCAGACGTTATCTTGCCAGAACACCTTCCGCCAGAAATTTTGAATTACAAAGGAAGGCGCGAATCGACCCAATCTCGTCTCGAAATAGTGCTTGAATCAGTATTGAAAGAAACCACCAAAGATGCCGCAGCACAAGCGCATGAAGCATTCTACGACGAAGTCATTGATGCCGTTGATCGTACACTAATCAAGTGCATCCTTGAGGCGGTCGAAGACAACCAGACGAAATCAGCAAAACTCCTAGGAATCAGCCGTACAACATTAATGCAAAAGATAAAAAAATTGGGAATAGAAGTGAAAACATGAACAGATGGCTGACACCTTTGATCACGTTTGTATTTCCTGCAAAATGCCGACGCTGTGAGACACCAATGGGCGTAGGTAAGGTGCACTATCTCTGTGATGACTGTTGGGAACAGATCGAATTGCTCAAGCCGCCTTGGTGTCAGATTTGCGGGCTGCCTTGCTGGAGTGCCGTTTGTGCAGATTGCCGCGAGCATCCCCCTCTATTTGGGAAGCTCCGAGCGATTGCCTTTTACGAACCCACCCTGCGCGAAGCTGTCCATCTGATGAAATATGAGAAGAAACAGGTTATCTCAAAACACCTGAACCAATTGCTGCAAACGCACCTTCCTGAAGATCTAGCCTCTACAGGCTACGATTTCCTGCTCCCAATCCCCCTCCATACAAACCGTCTTCGGCAGCGAGGATTTAACCAAGCTGAACAGATTGCTCAAGGCGTCGCTCAGGTTTGGGGTGTGCCAGTCCGGACTGATATTCTCTTTCGTATTAGGGACACAGTTCCATTGAGTAGTCTGGGATCGCACGAAGAGCGGATGAAAAACATCGCCGGGGCTTTTGAAGTTCGGTCGCCGGATTCTATTCAGGGTCGGAAGATTCTACTGATTGATGATATTTTCACAACGGGAACAACGATTAATGAAGCCCTCAAGGTTTTACAGGTTGCTAGTCCTGACTTTGTCGATGTCCTAACACTAACCCGCACAAGACCATCACCATAAAAAAGTATAGATCGGAAAGAAGGCACGAGGGCTAAAATGCAAGAAGTTCATTTACCGATAAAAAAATACCAAACTATCACAATTGTCGCTGCTGTGGTTGGATTCCTGCTAGGCACACTAATTCCTGCCTTTGCCTTTGGTAAGGGGTACTGGTCGTGCCCATTTGGGGAGGGAGCGATACGCATCGGCGGGTTTGTTCTGTTGACAGGTATTTTGAGTGCGCTTCTTGCCGGCAATGCGGCTGCCCTTCTTGTAATTTTCATTGCAAAACTGCGCAGGACATCACCCAAACCCAAGTAGGAGGGATCCGATTCCCGACTGTCGCGATTTGGAAGGCGTGCCCCCTACTGCCTGCCCATTTTACTATAAACAACTACAATGAAGCAGATTGACCACCATCAATGGTAATAACGCTGCCGGTCATATATTGAGATGCGTCGGAAGCCAGCAGTAGCAACATCCCGTCAAGGTCTTCAACTTGCCCCAATCGGCGTTGAGGAATGCGTTTAATCAGGTGTTGACCGGCCTGCGTGGCGAAGAATTCACGGTTCATATCGGTTTCAATATAACCGGGCGCAATGGTGTTGACCCGTATCTCATGTGGTGCCAACTCGATCGCCATCGCTCGCGTCAGGTTGATAATCCCGCCCTTGGAAGCGCAGTATCCCGGCAATTGTGCAATCCCACGTTCTCCGAGTACCGAGGCGACATTGATGATGCTCCCACCCTGTCCGCGGTGAACCATACGTCGTGCGACCTCCTGCGCCATCAGCCAAACACCTTTGAGATTGGTGTCAAGCACCGAGTCCCAGTCCTCCTCGGTGTGTTCAAGCATCGGCTTGGTCACAGCAATACCGGCATTATTGACGAGGATATTAATGGGACCGAGCGTATTCTCCGCTGTTTCGATGCATTCCCTGACGCTCTCTTTGTCAGCCACGTCAACCTGCACCACAACAGCACAACCACCGAACCCTTCGATTGCCTTGACAGCGGTCTCCAACCGGTCAATTCCACGGGCAGCCAGAACCACCTCCGCTCCGGCCCGCGCCAGCATAAGCGCGAAATGACGACCTAGTCCTCGCGATGCGCCGGTTACGATTGCACGCTGACCGGTGAGGTCAAACACAGACGGATTTTTCCCCGCTCCCATGGTTCGGTTTCTCTCTTTCTCCAGACAGGCATAGCTGTAAACGCTCGAAACGGAATTCTCTGCTCCGCTATGCGTTATCCTCTATCCCCGCTGCTTGTTTAGCCAAGGATTTACACCGTTCCAAGTCATACTCCCGATAAATGGTAATCTTCTGCGCCTCAAGGGAACCTTCAGCGTGGATAGCAAGCAGTTCGTTATAACCGCCAAAATCAGAGGCAGTCAGGTCCCGAACCAGGTTCACCAACTTGAGTCGATCTAACGTTGGAACCCTTGCGGCTCCGCCCAAGTATTTTTCGATATAATCTCGGGTTTCAGGGTTTGTGAGATCCTCCTCTGAAGGTCCAGTGACCACAAGCCCACCGGCGATATCCTGCACGTAACTAACCATTTGGTGATAGTTGCTGGCAAAGTAAAATTTGGCAACATTGGTGATAATCGAATTGGGAATCGCCACCCCATCGATCTGGACGCAATCGACAGCGGCGGCTTTGCTCAGGGCGCGAACCGTTTCGGCGTAGTTAATGAGGTGCATCAACTTCTCGCGAACATGGCTTGCACGACTGATGCCGTTGTGCTCGGCGATTAGTGCAGCAGCACCGGTCAGGAGGTCACACAGCGGAGGCTTATAGGAGACAGCAGTAAATCGGTGGAACTGGACGAAGGTGGTAGCTAACCCGCCCGCAAAATCCCATTCCCCATTCATGAAGACCCGTTCTTTTGGAACGAAAACGTCGTCGAAGATTGTAAGGCTTTCAATCATTCGGTGATGGGAGCTGACAGGATTATGAAAATCGCTGGATGACGAGGCACCAAAGGGGCTGACAATCATTTTCAAGCCGGGAGCATTGGCGGGAACAGCAAAGGCAACGGCGTAATCTTTATCCTGCTCTGTCAGATTCCGTGTTGGCAGCACAATGATTTCGTCCACGTAGGGAGCGCAGGTGGTATGTGCTTTCGCACCCCGGACAACGATCCCATCCTCCCGCTCTTCAACCACACGGACGTAGTAATCCGGATGCGTCTGTTCAGAGGGGGCAAGGCTTCGATCGCCTTTCACATCGGTCTGTGCAACCGCCATACTAAGATCGCCCTGCTGACAGTGTTGGTGATACGCCTCCACCCGCTTGAGGTAGTCCGTGCCGTAACCCTCATCAATTCGTTTGGCGACCAAGGAGAGTGCAAAGAGCGCGTCTGATCCAATCTCTTTGATCAGCAACACTACCCCACCGCCGAGCCGAGTGCTGGTTTCGATCATCTCGCGCCGTTTTAGCAGATCATCCGTGTTGGTAGGGCTTACAAAATACCGGCTGATCATTTCGCCCGTTTCAGGGACTTTGGCGGTCATCAGATCTTGATGCGCCGCATCCTCAGCGAGCGCAAAATCGAGCGAGGCGTGCTCCACCCCAACGCCTAAATCTGGATGACGGGTGACATCGTCCACGCGCTCTCCTTTAAAAAATAGGGTGCGCCCATCGTTTAAGCTCGCCTTGTAGTCTTCCGCCGATCGAGTTGCCATATTCCACCCCTATTGCAATTTCTAATACTATATTCCTAGGCTTTCGTTAATTTCGTTCTGATAGTCATCAACTCGCTCAACAAGCATGTCATCAATAGTGACAATACGCCCAATTTCACCGGACTCCAGCATCCCGTAAGAGACAGCCACAGATCGTGTCCCCTGTGCGGCGTCCACTTCGACTGGATGCTCTCCTGCTATCGCTTGTGCAAAATCCCCATATTCGATAGCGATAATTTTTCGATCTATTTCAGGAAACGGGAATTCGTAACGCCACAGTCGATTTTCGCCCCACAAATCCGATGTCACGGCATCAAGCCGAAAATCGGGGACATACTCTAGTATCCCTTCATCATCGATAGGGGCCTCGCCATCAATGTTTAGTACAATATTTCCTCCGCTGCGATCCCCCGGCAAGCTCATCGAACCACGCGAACCGTAAACCTGTCGAGACCACACACCCTGACCGCGACCGGCATGGTCTTCGATGTACTGCCCCACCGCACCGTTTTTGAAAGTCAACGTTGCGTAAGCAGCATCCTCGGCGGTCGCTTCAAATTCAGCGGGCATCTTTACCTGCCAGCGACCATAGACGCCGCCGGGATTCGATCCAGCCTCACCACCGCCTGCTGCGGGATTCTTGCGGATGGGTTCATGGAGTCTCGTCTTTGCGTATACCGTTTCAACATCGCCGAGCAGGTACTCCATCATATCGGAGTGGTGAACACCAACATCAAGCAGTATACCACTTTGGTCTTTTTGGTGACGCCATACAGAAATCAACATCCGGTCGCCACCGCCGATAGCGTGATGGATGAGAAAGCGTGGAGTACCAATGATGCCGGCATCTATCAGCGCCTTCGCCAAGCGGTTAATAGGGTCTCGCCGATAGTTTTCCGCTACGCTTAAAATCGCGTCAGACCCTTCAGCTGCACGCGCTATGAGGTTACACGCACGGACGGTCAGTCCCATCGGTTTCTCGACCATCGTGTGCCAACCCCGCTTCAACGTCTCAACAGCAACTGTGTGGTGGTATCGCGGCGTTGTCGTCACGTCAACCGCTTCAACATTCAGTGCTGCAAGTCCATCCAGATCCGCAACGACAGTTGGTCGTACCCCAAAATGTGTTGCCGCTTGATCGGCGAGGGATTCAGCGTTATCGCGTACCGGATCGCACGCCCCAACAAGCTCAAATCGTTCCCATCCCACACGGTGCAGCTCTGCAAGCCCGTACAGATGACGATGCCCCATACCCCCACAGCCAACAATGGCTAATCGAATCTTCTGATTCACTGTTCTTCTCCCATTAAACCGAAATAAAGAATATAGTCTGCTCATTATAAAGAGGGTATAGGCGGATGTCAATACCAAAAAGATTTGAGCTCGGTGCAGCAATCTATCGGAATTGACAATTGCCTTGCAATGCGACCGAGGTTTCTGATAAAATCTATGAACTAAATCAAACCGACCTAACCAAGAAAGTGTGTTAGAATGAAGCGGGTGTGTGTATTCTGTGGATCAAGCATGGGAAGTAAACCGGCGTATGCCAAAGCCGCAAGGCAGCTAGGCCACGCCCTAGCAAGCAGAAACCTCGGGCTTGTCTACGGCGGTACAGATGTTGGTACGATGGGTGAGCTTGCCAACGCCGCTCTTGAAGGTGGCGGCGAAGTGATTGGTGTCGTACCCAAGATATTCATCGAAAAGGCAATCGCCCACGACGCGCTTTCCGACCTGCGAGTCGTTGACGCAATGCACGATCGAAAAGGATTGATGGCTGAACTTTCGGATGCCTTTATCGCGCTGCCCGGCGGACTCGGCACGATTGATGAAATCTTTGAGATGGTGACGTGGACCCAACTCGGTCTACACCGTAAACCGTGCGGTCTTCTGAATGTATGCGAGTATTACAGTAAGTTAGCCGATTTCCTCGATTACGCGGTTTCAGAGGGATTTATCAGGAAACCTCATCGTTCACTGATCCTGGTTGATGAAAGCCCGGATGTGCTGCTCAAGCAGTTTGATGAGTTTCTGACCCGTTGAATCGCCCATAGAATACATAAACCACCCTTGAGATCGAAGATGTCGCAAGAACAAAGAAATAGCACAACTGCACCGAATGAGCCTACGACTCTAACTCAGCGCGAGTCGGATGAGGTTTCCGTCCTTTCATCAATTGAGAAGCGTCTTATCGAAGCAGATAATCCTCAAGATATTGTTCTCTGGACTCAGGTACGTGGGGAAATCATACGACAGAATGAGGGGGCAAAAAATCAGAAACATCAACGTTCCTCGGAAAAAAGACAAGTGTGGTATAAGATGGTATTTTCTGTTAGCGCGTTTGTCGTCGGTATAGGAATGCTTATTGGTGGCTTGACTTATCTAGGATTGTTCATATCAGGGGCAGGACTCTTTGGGTTCGTCCCGGACTACGTGAAAGCACTTTTAAGAATTTTTAGAGAAAAAGGTAGAGGAGGAGAAAATGCGGAAGAATAGAGCAGCATATAGTCTAGCAGTTGGTGGTTTACTTTCCTTGCTTACAGCTGGTTTGCTTTTCTTAGTCGCACAAGACAGAATGATACCCGAAGTAAATCAGGTATTGGTGCTCATTGCAGGGATGACCACAGTTGCTGCGCTGACAGCATTTCAACAATCCGTAGAGAATAGTGCATCACCTTCTTTTTTTCATGTCTCTTTTAATGAGGCTCTCGTGAGCCAGAGTCTTTCTGAAGGACATACAATACCTAACTCGTCCCCTGTTGATGGGGAGAAGGTTGCAGAACCGTGGGATTTAAGTCTAGGTCAGCTAGTTGGCTCAGACAATTCATTGGCATTAGCAAAATTGCGGATGGAGCTTGAACGGGAACTCAGACACATCGCTTACAATCACCAGACAGATATTAGTTCTCGTCCGTTAGGGGTTACAGGAATCGCCCGAGAGCTTGTTTCTCGAAAAATTTTACCCCCTACTTGGGTTGGAGCGTTGAAAGAAATTACATCTGTTTGCAACTACGCGGTCCATGGCACGGAAGTTCCTGACGATATTGCTGCCTCTGTTGTGAGAGTTGGTGGTCAACTACTTGAACAACTTCGTTCCGTGCGAAACAACGGAGGCGCATCATGAAAGCTGCCGTCTTTGAAGAAACTGGGAAATTAAGCGTACAGGATAAGCCGATCCCGACCCTCGATTCAGGCGATGTCCTGATTAAAGTCGAGCTATGCGGCATCTGCACATCAGACTTGGCAGCGCTCAACGGGGACATCACCGACTACTCACCGCCTGTCGTGATGGGACACGAACTTGCCGGGGTCGTCGTTGAAAGCCGACACCCCGATGTGAAAGTCGGAGAGAAGGTGACGGTGAACCCGATGCTCTCTTGCGGAAGCTGCGAGTACTGCCGGGCAGACCTCGACAAATACTGCTCAAACATTGAGGGAGTCGGACACGACATTGACGGCGGATATGCTGAATACCTCCGGATGCCGAAGCACGGGATTGATACAGGCAAACTCATCTCTGTACCGGATACGATTTCGCCGGAAGAACTGATCTTTTTGGAACCGTTGGGCTGTTGTATCAATGCAATGCGCGAAACAATTTTTGGTAAAAACGTCGCTATCCTCGGTGCGGGGCCTATTGGATTAATGTTTGCGCAACTGACGAGAAAGGCGGGATTGCAGACGTCTGTCCTTGAGCCACTCGCACATCGGCGAAGTGCAGTAGATGAAGTTGGCGCAGATGCCACCTTTGATATTACGGCGGAGCAAGCGGAGACACTCATTGAGAAGACCGGCGGCGGTGTGGATACCGTTATCTCTGCGACGGTCAACAATCAGCGTGCGATAGATCTCGCCTTTAAGATTGTGAGGCGTGGGGGTTGTGTGAATTTCTTCGGGCTGGCACCGGGCGGGCAGGAGCTGCGGATTAACCTTGAGCATTTTCATTACATGGGACACAAGCTGATGGCGTCGTGGGCATTCTCGCGCTGGAGTTTGAGCGAATCCCGCCAACTGCTTATCGACGACGAGATTAACCTCAAGCCGTTGTTGACGGATCGGTTTCCGATTGAGGGAGTGATTGAAGGGTTTGAAAATGCCAGGCAGCAACGTGGTGTGAAAAGCGTTCTAGTCGGCGGGTAAATACACGAAACCGGGTAATACCTAAAAGCGTGCTGGAGGAATTGGTTCATTTTCAAGGATAGAATCAAATCATGACCGAAATCTGATCACTGTTATCAATGAGTAAAGGTATGCTCGTCAACGCCGATAAACCGCATCTATGGAAAAATGATGCCGCAGCGTCAATAGACCTCTACAATGATTGGTTCATGCGTTCTGCACCAAAAACGTATCGGGAGGTACGGACAGAAACAATCGAACGTGTGCAAGAGACAATTCGATTGACGAAGAATCTCATCCTTCTGAATGCGGAGACCTTAAAGGCAAATCCGTCGATACTTCCAATCTTGCGGATGTGCACTGCTCCACCGATAGCAAAAGATCGGTTAGTAGGATTGGCTTATGTGAGTAAACACTTGGTTCTCTCAATGGAACAGGGGAAGATTCCACCTCGCATGAGTGAAGAAAAACTAATTGAAAGGTTGTTATCCATAGCCGAAATTTTGGCTAAGCTGCTCGATTACGACATCTTCCCTTGGCTAGAGAGGAAAACTGCTCCTACAGATTTGGAACAAAATCGGGCATCTACTATTGTAGCGGATCGGTTGTGTGGAACTGTTTCCGACCCAATTATCCGTAACGCCCAAGAACAAAGACAGCTCGCCTTGATTGCGGCGTATTTGAAGAAACGTAACTATACCGAGCAGCTCCACAAGCTCGGGCTCTCCTTCAGAGATCTACTGCCCGGCACGTTTGCTTTTCGTTTGAATGTGCTAGCTGGTAGAGATAGAACCGTCAATGTTCCTGTTGATGTTGTCGTTCAGCCACATGGGCATTATTCAGGTGATTTGCCAATCTTGATTGAAGCCAAGTCTGCTGGCGATTTTACCAATACGAACAAGCGACGAAAAGAAGAGGCAACCAAAGTCAATCAGTTACGTGCGCGTTATGGAGAAGATATCCAATTTATTCTGTTTCTCTGTGGATATTTTGACGCTGGCTATCTAGGCTACGAAGCAGCTGAGGGAATAGACTGGATTTGGGAACACCGAATTGAAGACATGGAGTTACTTGGAATCTAAAAATGAAAACACTTCAACAGATCGAATCTGATCGGCAGGACATACAGACAAAGCTAGATAGTCTAAAAAGTGCCTCTGAACGCAACAAAATGGGACAATACGCTACTCCTTTCTCTCTTGCACGCGAGATTGTTGAATTTGTCAGAGATACATATTTTGCCGAAACAGATAAGATTCGTTTCCTAGATCCGGCTGTGGGCACGGGGGCTTTTTTCTCGGCAATGCTTCGCGCTTTCCCGAAAATACAGATTGAAAACGCCATTGGAATCGAACTTGACTCACAAATTGCTTCAATCGCGAAAAATTTATGGGCAACACGGGGACTGGACGTAATTAAAGCAGATTTTGCACAATTGCCTTTTCCAACCTCCCCTGTGTTCAATTTGCATCTTGTCAATCCCCCTTATGTTCGACATCATCACCTCGATCGGGAGACAAAACAGAATCTTCAAGAGAAAATCAAAGCCGCAGTCGGACTCAACCTGAACGGCCTAGCGGGTCTGTACTGCTATTTTCTTTTGATAGCCCATCGGTGGTTAGCTCAAGATGGATTTGGCGTCTGGCTTATCCCTTCTGAGTTTATGGATGTTAAGTATGGAGAAGTTGTCAAACGCTATTTAATTGAACAGGTTTCCTTACGGCATATGCATCGTTTTGATGCAGAAGCACTGCAATTTGACGATGCTCTTGTTTCCTCAACCGTGTTAATTTTTCAAAATCGTAAGCCCGAACAAGAAGGTGAGGTAACTTTTTCGCTAGGCGGCACCCTGAAGGCTCCGCGTATCTGTGCACATATTCGTCAACGGCAGCTAGCACAGGTAAGCAAGTGGACCTCGCTTCCGAGCAAATCAATGCAATATACTGTGCGCGATGTCCATCAGCTTAACAAAACAACAACGATTGGGGACCTTTTTGAAGTCCGTCGAGGACTAGCAACCGGTGCAAATCAGTTTTTTATTTTGCGCCGTGATGTTGCCAGTGATAAAGGTCTGCCCGAACAATTTTTACGACCAATCTTGCCAAGTCCCAGATATCTAAATGATGAAAAAATATTCGCTGCCGATGACGGTTTCCCACTCGTTCAACCATCTTTGGTGTTATTAGATTGTGATTTGGAAGAAAGCGAAATCGGGGCTTATCCATCGCTAAAGGCTTACCTCGATTGGGGTAAATCACAAGGGTTTGCTGACCGGTACATAACCCGCCATCGACGGCCATGGTTCAAACAAGAAAATCGACTGGCGGCTCCTATTTTATGCAGTTATATGTCTCGTACTAAGTCAGGGGATTCTGGACTGCGGTTCTTCCGAAATTATTCGCAGGCGACCAGTCCAAATGTCTATCTGATGCTTTATCCGACTCAAGAGGTACAACAGGCTTGTAAAAACAATGTGGATCTCCTCGCTCAGTTGTTCGATCTGCTGAAGCAGGCTAAGGATGAATATCTACTTTATGAAGGACGAACTTATGGTGGCGGACTTAATAAGATTGAACCCAAAGAACTTGCCCGAGTACCGCTATCTGATGATCCATTGCTACAATCAATCACCGTTACGTCCAAACAACTCTTCTTACTTGAAAATAAATCGCCATGAATACGTTAAAAGCCTATCTTGAATTAATCCGCTACCCTCTCTTTGCCATTCCGATTGCTGCGACGCTGCCCGGTGCACTGATCGCTTCAGAAGGTGAGTGGAATTGGCGGGTTGGACTGACGTTGCTGATTGCACTCCTCGGTTATTTCGCAGGTATGATGAAGAACGACTACTTCCACCGTGAGCAGGATGCCGTTGTGAATCCGGACCGCCCGCTCCCGTCCGATCGACTCACGCCTCGGCAGGTACTCATCGCTGCGAGCAGCACCTACATCATCTGCGTCATCTTGGGATTCACGCTTCACATCAAAGCAGGGCTTTTGGTGGTTGCCCTTGTGATGATTTCCCACTTATACAACGCCTTCTTCAAGGAACGTGGAATATTGGGAAGCATTAGCTTGCCTCTCGGCATTGGCTTGCTCAATGTGTTTGGTGCACTCGCTGTAAGCGGGGGAGTACCACGCTTGGTTTGGTATGCGTTTGCCGCTACGACGCTCTACGATTGTGGAACACACATCACAACGACCTTCAAAGATCTCGAACGGGATGAAAAACTCGGCATCACCACCACTCCCTTACAATTGGGAATCAAGCCAGCCCTCTTCTGCGCTGCCGTATCGACTATATTGTCTTTTATCGTCGCCGTGCTACCACACTGGCTTGAAGGGATCAGTTGGCACTATACCTTATGGGTGGTCTTTGCGCTGCTCGCGACAAGTATTACCCGTCTGCCCCTCTACCTAAATCCGACTGAGAAAAACGGCTATCGCGCACTCAAGGGCTCAATGGTAGGGGCTATCATGTTTTTCCCCTGTCTCATCGGCGTTCAGATCTCCCTGTGGGGTTCTGCGCTTGTGATTTTGCCGTTGCTGCTTGTGACGATGGCTTTGCTAGAAATGACAAAGCGGGAAGTGTGAGGCATTATGCGTTGTATTTAGTGGAATTTACAATAGACACGTAACCCCCTACGATGCTGGAGAAACCAATGGAAGTTGAAAATCCAAAATTTAAGCGAAAATTATTTCACCTTGATGTGCTTATTGAAAAACAGACAGACTGTTATACTGCCCACTGTTTGCAATTGGATTTGGTCACTGATGGTGATACAAAGGCGGACGCGGAAGCGATGATTGTTGATGCGATTTCCGAGCAAATCACTTTTGCGATTGAAAACAATTTGATGGATCATCTTTTTCAACCCGCTCCCCCGGCGGAGTGGAGGAAGCTTTTGTATAGTAATCACACAAAAAAAGTGACCTTAGATTCAGAAATCTAAATCAACAATTAAGCATCAAAGCCCTTGAAGGAATCAGGAAAGCATTTGATCTAACTGAAGCCGAATTTTACCAAACATAAACAAGCTGAGGATAAAAATCTATGACCGATATTCCGAAAACATATTCGCCACACGACATCGAAGAAAAGTGGTATAAATACTGGCGAGACAAGGATTATTTCCATGCCGCTGACACATCTGATAAACCCCCATACTCGGTTGTGATTCCGCCCCCGAATATCACGGGGAGTTTACATATTGGGCACGCGCTCAACAATACATTGCAAGACGCGCTGATTCGCTGGAGGCGGATGCAGGGTTACAATACGCTCTGGATGCCGGGGACCGACCATGCAGGCATCGGCACCGAAATCATCATGGAGAGACAGCTCGCCGCTTGGGGAACAAACCGTGATGAACTGGGGCGTGAAAAATTTATCGAGAGGATGTGGGATTGGAAGGATGAAACGCACGCAACCATCGTCGATCAGTTATACCAACTCGGTTGTTCCTGTGATTGGGAGCGCGAACGATTCACGATGGATGAGGGGCTATCCAGAGCAGTCTGTACAGCGTTTGTTAAACTCTACGATGCAGGCTTAATCTATCGCGACGCAAATCTTGTCAATTGGTGTCCACACTGCCGCACCGTCATCTCCAACCTTGAGGTTGAACCTGTTGAGATTGATGGAAACTTCTATCACATCAAGTATCCGATTAAAGATTCAGAGGGATCCGTTGAAATTGCGACGACGCGTCCAGAAACGATGCTCGGTGACACGGCAGTTGCTGTCCACCCGGAGGATACACGTTATCAACACCTCATCGGCAAAACGGCGATCCTACCGATTCTTGGACGTGAACTCCCGATCATAGCAGATGAATATGTCGATCTGGAATTTGGCACGGGAGCACTGAAAGTCACACCTGCCCACGATCCAAACGATCATGAAATCGGTCAGCGGCACGAACTTGAGCAGGTCAACATACTGAATCCGGACGGGAGTTTGAATGAGAATGCAGGAACAAAGTATCAAGGGATGGATCGGTTTGAATGCCGCGAGGTGTTGGTCGGGGACTTGCGTGAACAAGGATATCTACTTAAGATTGTGCCGCACCCCCATGCGGTCGGACACCATGATCGGTGTAATCAGATTATTGAACCGTACATCTCGCCACAGTGGTATCTGAATGTCAAACCGCTTGCGGAACGTGCGATTGAAGCGACGAAACGCGGTGAGATTGTATTTCTCCCGGAACGTGAGGAACGACGATTTTATCAATGGATGGAAAATATCGAACCTTGGCCCATTTCCCGTCAACGCTGGTGGGGACACAAACTCCCGATCTGGCACTGCGACGCCTGTGAAGAACTCACGGTGGCAGTGACTTCCCCTTCTCAATGCGCTCATTGCAATTCCGAAAAGATTTGGCAAGATGAGGAGGTTCTCGATACATGGTTCAGTTCAGGGCTTTGGCCCTTCTCGACAATGGGTTGGCCCGATGATACAGAGTGCCTCAAAACTTTCTATCCGACCTCTGTGTTGGTGACTGCGTGGGATATTCTCTTCTTCTGGGTCGTCCGGATGGCGATGCTCGGTCTCCAGTGTATGGACGAAGTGCCATTTCGCCGTGTCTACCTCCATCCACTGGTCGCTGATGAACACGGTCAGAAACAGAGCAAGTCGAAAGGTAACGCGATCGACCCCGTGCCAACCATCCACCAATACGGTGCCGATGCGTTCCGATTCGCGCTAGTATTTTCTGCTGTGCCGAATCCATATATCGCCCTGGCTGAATCTCAAATCGAGGCGGGTAAACGGTTTGCCAACAAGATCTGGAATGCCTCGCGCTTGCTGTTGATGAATCTTGATGATTTTCAGCCCGGTCAGCCGACGGATCTTATCCTGTGCGATCAGTGGATTCGCAGCCGCTACAACGCAACCGTGGAAACGGTGACGACCTGCTTTGAGGAGTTCCACTTTAGCGATGCTGCGCACGCGCTCTATGAATTCCTCTGGCACGAGTTTTGTGATTGGTACGTCGAACTCATCAAGCAGCGTCTTTACTATACCGATGACCCCACGGCGAAACATACCGCGCAGGCGGTTGCCTCTGAAATCCTCGAAGGCACAATGCGAATGCTGCATCCAATCATGCCGTTCATCACAGAGGAGATCTGGCAGCGACTCCCGCACGAAGGTGATAGCATCATGGTCGCCCCTTGGCCCGAACCGCAAGGGACCGAGACGGATAAGAAGGCGGAAGAGGCGATGCAGACAATCATGGACGTTATCGATGCTATCCGCAGCGTCCGTGGTGAGATGAATGTGCCACCTTCCAGCGAAGTTGAAATCCGGATTCAAGCCCCGAACCCGGAAACGGCTGAACTTCTCAACGGACATTTGGAGGAATACCTGCCGGCGTTCACACGGTTCTCACAAATCTCCATCGCTGAACATCAGGAGAAGCCCGCTGCCGCCGCCGTAGCAGTGATTAGCGACATTGTGATCTACATCCCACTTGCGGGCATCATCGACATTGAGAAGGAGAAAGACCGTTTGCAGAAGCGGTTGGACAAGGTAGTCAAAGAACTCACCGGCACCCAGAAAACGTTAGACAATCCGAATTTTGTCAACCGCGCCCCGGAAGCGGTTGTCGAGCAGAAACGCGCCCGGCTTGCAGTCCTTGAATCAGAACAGGAAAAGTTAGTAACGAATATAGAGATGTTGGGTTGAGCAGTAAAGAAAACGAGACTGGAAGGAGGGAGGCGAGGTTTTGAGGAGGCGAGTGAGCGCAAACACGCGTTTCCTCATACATGCTCCCTTGTTTTCCCGTTTTCTTTTTCTGTTATTGTGAAGGGTTGAAATGGCAACAAGCGAGCGAGATTATTCTGACGCGAAAAAGTTAAGGATTGTTGTGGTAGGCGCGGGGATTGTTGGGGCATCAATAGCCTATCACCTGTCGCGTCGCAAAGATATTGCCGTGACCGTCCTTGAGCGGGATGAATCGTGCGCGGGAGCGTCGGGACACTCCTTTGCGTGGCTAAATTCCTTCGGCAAAGATCCTGTGAGCTATCACCATTTCAACCGTCGATCAATGGATATCTGGGATCGATTTGCTCGCAGGTTAGGAGGGGATCTCGACCTGCATTGGGGCGGTGAACTTCGGTGGGAAAGTATGCCGGAGCGGGTTGAGGTGTTGCGGCAACGTGTCAAGCAACTACAGGCATGGGGATATCCTATCCGCATCATTTCGAGTGACGAACTCCGCGAACTTGAGCCCGGTCTTTCTCCCGGCCCTGTGGAGATAGCCTCTTTTTCGGAGATTGACGGGCGGGTGGACCCATTCAAAGTGATTGAAGCTTGTCTACAACGTGCGTGTGAGGCGGGAGCCTCGGTGCATACCCACACCCCGGTCACGGAACTATGCCTCGACCAGCGGGGAAAGATAAAGGCGGTCAATACCCCCAGCGAAGAGATCAGTTGTGACGTAGTGGTATTGGCAAGCGGAACTGATACAACAGAACTCGCCGCTACGGCTAGCGTTCACATTCCCCAACAGCACAGTCCCGGCGTCGTGGTTCGTACCGATCCACAGCCACCGATACTACAGAACGTTTCAGTGCTTCACCTACCACCCATCGACGAAAATCGACATGAAATTCACCTGCGACAATCCGCCGATGGGACACTTGCTATCGGTCAAGGCTCACAGGAGAGTGTAGACCAAGACGACTCCCAAGAACATGCGGACGACCTGTTGGGTCGCGCTGTCCACTACCTACCAACCCTTGTCGGTGCACGAACGATTCCAATACCGGTGGGCTACCGCCCAATGCCGATCGATGAGTTACCGGTCATAGGATTTTGTGATGCGGCACCCAATCTGTATATCGCTTTGATGCACAGCGGGGTCACGTTGGCACCTTTAGTGGGAGAATTGGCAACGGTAGAAATCGTTGATGGTGCCCATGTTGAAATGCTTGCTCCATATCGTCCGGAGCGGTTCAGGTCCGCTAATCGCACAAATCTACACTAATTTAACGCAAGTTGCTAGGGCGTATTGATAGCAGTAGTTGTAGGGAACAGCGATCGTTGTTCCCTACGAAAACCCCGACTGGGACTTAGTTCGTAGGGAGCGGGGATCTCCGTTCCATCTGTTCTAAACCACCGGGGTAATTGTCGGTCTCTTGTGCTTATGTAGGTCGAGATTCATATCTCGACCTACGATAGGGAAACCACAAGCGCTTGCATCCCGCCTGTCCCGATTTATCGGGGATCTATCGGGGGTTGCCCCTACAAGAATTCCACCCAATGTAGGGGCAGGTTGAGCGCACCGAAATCCCGATTTATCGGGGTTGTCTAGCAACTTGCATTATCATAAGAAGTTACCAAACTGAAAGAGGCTTAGATATGATTCAAGTGAAGGAACAGCTAGAACAGTGTTTGGACAAATTTCGTGCGGGCACGCTGGCGGAGCAGGATTTGCAGCGGGCGTTGGAAAACGTTAACGGTGCATTGGACGCAGCGGCAAAGCCCCAACGCCTGTTATATCTCCAAGCCACAAATACGTCAGTTACCTCGGCGGTTGAGGGCATGTCAATCGTCGATGGTGACGGCGTACACAACGGTCCCGACGAACCTGAAGATTGGCCCTACCAGACCGTGCATGAGGCAATGCTCGACGGTTGGCATATCGTTAAGTTTCCCGAAATGACACTGATGTTAGTGGGAGAAAACGAAACCTATGGGCTAGGTTGCGAATTTATCCTTGAAAAGTGAACCCACAACCGTAGCACTTTCACGAAAGGATTTTACCAATGATCGATCAAACATACGATTGCGAACCGACGCTAACAGATCAAGAGGTAATCGAATTTTGTCAGAAGGGATTTATCATCCTCGAAGGCGTGGTATCAGATGAAATTAATCACCGCGTCTCAGACTTTATGGATGAACACACTCACCTAGAACCGGTCGAAATCCTCGCTGAAGACTGGTTCGTCGAAGGCGTCCTTAAAAATCCGCAGGCGGCGGGTGCGGTGCGGTCGCTGCTGGGAAAGGACTTCAAGCTGCCGATGATCATGAGCAACCACCGTGTCGAGTGTCCTAGGACTTTGAACTGTGGTTGGCATAGGGACGGCGGCGCTATCGACGCAACACGCCTCGAATTTTTACAGGTGTTTTACTACCCCCAAGACACACCGAAAGAGATGGGACCGACCGAATTGGTGCCCAGTTCACACTTAGTCCGCGCCAAACGCCGCTTCATGAGTCACTACGGCAACATCCGAAAGGGTGTAAAAACGGCGGCACCGGCGGGCTCAATTTTTATCACGCACTACAGTATTTGGCACCGCGCCACCTCCTCCACCGGCAGCGGTATCCGCAACTTGCTTAAATACAACTATTGGCGGACGGTCCCGCCGCAACGCGATTGGGTGGTCGATCCTTCTACTGACTTTATGCAGATGAAGTTTATGCCAGACGTTTCGGTGCTTGAAAAGTGGTACGACTCCATCCATGTTGCCCGGTTGTTTCAGTGGTTGTGCGGCCTTGGCGATGATTTCGAGTTCAAGGGAGGTCAATCCTGGCCCATCACCGCTGGGGGCGGCTATAATACGACTGAGGGTCTACCACCCAAACTGGCTTAAGAGATCATAGGAAGGAGCATTGACCGATGCAACCAACGCAGCAGACCTCCACAGCAGAGGTGTCCTCAAAGCTAGCCGCCGAGCTGACCGCTTATGAGAGTCGAGAAGAACGATCGCAGGCGATGGAGCGCGATGGCTTTGTTTTTCTTCCCGCGGTTCTCAACCCTGAACAGGTTCAGGAATTGCGCGAATGTTCTGACCGCATCAAAAGCGTGGCAACGCCGAGGTGGGATTTTATTGATCCTGAAGGCAGCGGGATTAAAACGATTCAGAATGCGTTTAATCGAGATCCGCTCTACCTCGAATTTCTAGACAAACCGGGCGTCATCGAATTGGTCGAAGATACGCTGGGCGAAGATTGTCACATCATTCAGATGACGCAATGGAACACGGGGAAGCGGGAGGAACAGAAAATGCACGCGGACTGGAAGCCGATCCTGCTGCCCGATGACGTGGCGATTGATCCGCGGGTCAAGATCCCACCGCTGATTATGACCGCTCATTTTTATTTAGATGATATGTACGAAGCCCTTGGGCCAACGCGTGTCGTCCCCGGCAGTCATCGCGCCGGCGTCCGCCCTGAAAGGGATCAGGATAAGTGGAATGAAACAGAGGAACAGTCAATTCTTTGTCAAGCGGGTGATGTGATCGTTTTCAGGAGCGATGTGTGGCATCGAGGGGGTGCCAATCGTACCGATCAGGTTCGCTATCTGCTGCAGGTGCATTACGCGAATCGGTGGATCGCGCAACGATTTCCACCTTTTCTGAGTTTTCAGTTTGACCCGGAAATTCTATCGAAAGCAACACTGCGCCAGCGTCGGCTTTTGGGTGAACATCGTCCGGGGCCCTTTGCTTAAAATGGGATGATCCGTGCCACAGTGCCAAGCCCTTGGAGGAAACCATGTACGAATCATCTATTGTCCAACACTTTACCGAAAGAGGACAAAGACAACAGGGTATCGAATATGTCCTTGACGTTTTGGAGATTCGATTCCATCCAAGTGCGGCTGAAACCTTAAAGTCGGCTATTGAGACGATCGAAGATTTGCAACTTCTCAAGCAGTTGCACCGGTCAGCTATGCAGGCACCAAACCTTGATGAATTCAAACAGAACCTAACTTCAATGACTAACGGGCAATAAGAGGGAGTACGTATGGCTTTCAGGTATCGTCTGGGAGTAGACATCGGGGGAACGTTCACCGATGCAACCCTGATCAACGAGGAAACAGGTGAGATTCGCGTCGGCAAAGTGCCTTCGACACCCCAAGACCCGTCACACGGTTTTATGGAGGCAACGCATCGTATACTACGCGAAGCCGATGTGTCGCCGGACGAGGTTGGTTATGTCGTTCACGGCACAACTGTAGCAACTAACTCAATCATCGAAGGGAAGGTTGCCCGTACAGGCTTCGTTACAACCGATGGCTTCCGCGATCTGCTAGAGATCCAGCGACAGATACGACCATCGCTCTACGATTTACACTTTGAAAAGCCTCGTCCTCTGACGCCTCGTTACCTATGCTTCGGCGTACCTGAGCGATTGGATGCGCAAGGGAATGTGCTCACGCCGCTTGATGAGTCCGCAGTCAGGAACGCCGCAGCACAACTTCGTCAAGAAGAGGTGGAATCAATTGCTGTCTGCTTCCTTCACGCCTATATCAATCCGAACCATGAGAAACGGACGGGCGAGATTTTACGTGAAATTCTCCCCGACACTATCATCTCCCTGTCGTCGGAGGTCGCACCGGAGTTTCGGGAGTATTTCCGGGCAAGTACGACGGTCATCAACGCTTCCATTAGACCTGTTGTCGGGCGTTACCTCCAGAGCATTGAGGCACGGCTGCGGGCGGAAGGGTTAGCGGCGGAATTGCTTGTGATGCAGAGCAGCGGCGGGGTTTTCACATTTGCGGCTGCGAGCGAAAAACCGGTCTTCATGGTGGAGTCGGGTCCCGCAGCGGGTGTTATCGCTGCGACCTATCTCGGCACGACGCTGGAATGCCCAGATGTCATCTCCTTCGACATGGGCGGAACTACAGCGAAGGCAGGGCTTATCCAGAACGGCACACCAACGATAACCAAAGACTATGAGGTAGGGACAGCCGCTCAAACCGGTGTGGGCGCCTCCCGCGGTGCAGGCTATCCTATCCGTACCCCCGTCATCGATCTTGTGGAGATCGGTGCCGGCGGCGGTTCGATCGCATGGGTGGATTCCGGCGGGGTGCTGCGCGTGGGACCGCAGAGCGCAGGCGCGGATCCAGGTCCAGTGTGCTATGGAGCAGGCGGTACTGAGCCGACCATCACCGATGCCAATCTGGTGTTGGGGCGACTCAACCCCAGTTTCTTCTTGGGCGGTGAGATTGAATTGGACGTTGAGGCAGCGCGTCGGGCAATCCAAGAGAAATGCGCAGATCCGTTGAACCTTGACCTTGTGGAAGCCGCTCACGGTATCGTGGAGATCGCCAACGCTGCAATGGTCAATGCCCTACGACTTGTCTCCGTCCAGCGCGGTTACGATCCCAGAGATTTTGTATTGACGGCGTTTGGCGG
>JAGWBT010000038.1:10725-30525 GCA_021295755.1 Candidatus Poribacteria bacterium | reverse complement strand
TTGGAGGCGCAGGGCGGTACAAGTCTGGAACGGGAGGGTGTGCGTCCGGAGGACGTCAGTTTCCTCCGGCAGGTGGATATGCGCTATGTCGGACAGAGCTACGAACTGACAGTGCCGTTACCGGCGGAGCAGTTAGACGCTTCAAAGATTGACAGTGTGCTTGAACAGTTTCATATCGAACATGACCGCGCCTACGGTTATAGCGCACCGACAGAACCGGTCGAGTTCGTGAACCTGAGACTCACTGCAATCGGCAAAATCGCCAAGCCTCGGCTGCGCGAATTGGAAGGGGACAACACAGATACCGCTGCAGCGCAGAAAGCGGTCCGATCTTGAATGTCCCATCTATGATCGTTATCTTCTGGGTCCCGGCTGCGTCTTGACAGGACCGGCAATCGTCGAGGAGATCGATTCTACCACCGTTATCCATCCCGGCTACAGTGCACAGGTTGACCGGTTCGGCAACCTGATTCTGACCCGAATTTAATCCTGATTTACTAAAAACTCGTTTAGGGCTAAAGCCCCAATAGATCGGGATTAAGAAACTTGACTGCCAAAGCATTTTGTGGTGTAATTTATTTAGCTGAGAGGTGCCCATAATTCAATGGGTGTCATCACTGGATTCAGGCTTGATAAATTCGCACCACGATACCGAGATTGTGTGGAGCAGAACCAGATTGCCATACGTGGAGGCAGATTTCCTAATCTGCCTCATCAAAATCTTGGCTCGGTCAAAATGTCTGATAGCTTTCTGACAATTGTGGAAGACCTACTGCTAAACACTTTGGATATGACGAGCCTACATTGGAAACAATTCCGCCGTAAAGGTAGTCGGGTCCCTAGATTGATATTTGTGGAGGTCTATATGCTTTATCTTCTCAATAATGCTCATGGATATGAACATTCTGAGGAATACGATGATCGGAATGCGTTTTATGATTTGGAGTTGTCGGGCTATCAAGCGAACTTTGAATTTGAGGAGGGGATTGAATGTATAGTTGCTACCCTTGATTCTCATGGTAATGTTGATTTTGTTCACTTTGTCTTCTTATACCAATCGACTCACACTGTCAATAGCGATGGTAAAGAATACCGGATTCTTTTTGGCAGAAAGTTGGATTGTAAGCGACTTACCAAAATTGAGTCTGCTAGGACTGAACCTTACAAGTCTCTCTTTGATATTAATGGCAACTTCAAGCGTCGCTCGGTCATTCAGATTTCAGGTTAAGGTGGAGCACTATCCTACATGAACGAAAAAGAGAAACAATCGCAACTGGAGGCAGAAACGAGTTACCAAGTTGGCAGGAACAATGTCCAGCTATTCGGTCTGGATATAAACGCCCCGGTATTCCTTACCTCCAGTCTCACTATCACTGCTTTTGTGCTTGGAACACTCCTGTTTCAGGAGCAGGCGACAGTCATTTTTGAGGGTCTCCGGGTGTGGCTGACCACGCGCTTAGATTGGGTCTTCATGCTGACCTGTAGCCTTTTGGTGCTATTTTGCCTGTTCCTGATTGTCTTACCGCTTGGCAAGGTTCGTCTCGGTGGACGGGATGCGGTGCCTGATTACTCCACTTTTACGTGGATTGCGATGCTCTTTTCAGCGGGGTTGGCGATAGGGCTTGTGTATTTCGGTGTGGTAGAGCCTGTCCATCATTTTCAGAATCCGCCGTTCAACATGACGCGGATTTACGATGCCCAACAGCCACCGCCAGACATCAATGCCCCGGCGACACGGGCAGCGTGGGATATGAGTTTTGCAGCGATAGCGTTCCATTGGGGGCTTCATGGGTGGGCAGGCTATGCTGTTGTGGGGTTGGCACTTGCGTTTTTCACCTACAATCGGGGCTTGCCGCTGGCACTGCGTTCAGCGTTTTATCCTGTGCTTGGAGAGCGCGTTTGGGGTTATCCAGGGCACATCATTGATACGCTCGCTATCTTTGCGACACTGTTCGGGCTAGCACCGTCACTTGGACTCGGTGCACAGCAGGTCGCAGCAGGGCTCAATTACCTGTTCAATATCCCCGCGACCGATGCCACTGCGGTGGCGATCATCCTGTTGATTACGATTATCGCTACGGCTTCGGTGCTGAGTGGACTGAATGTCGGTATTAAGCGATTAAGTCAGGCAAATATCGGGATAACGATCGGGTTGTTCCTATTCGTCCTCATCGTTGGTCCGACAGGTGCTATTTTCAGTAGTTTCTTCAGAGGACTAGGCACTTATATCGTAAAGGTTGTGCCGTTTAGCAACTGGGTGGGACGCACGGACTCCTACTTTATACATGATTGGTCAGCGTTCCATTTGGCATGGTGGTTAGCTTGGAGTCCGTTTGTCGGCTCGTTCATCGCCCGCATATCAAAAGGGCGCACAATTCGTGAGTTTCTGTGTTGTGCGCTTATCCTGCCGACGCTGCTGATTTTGTTGTGCATGAGTGTGTTTGGGGGGACTGCCATCCACCAGTTTCTCACCGAAGGGTTCACCGGCGTGATGGGGAGTGTTGAAGCACAACAACCAGAGCTGGCATTGTTCAAAATGCTTGAACAGCTCCCGTTGACGCGCATCACCTCCTTTGTCAGCATTGTCTTGCTGATTATCTTTTTTATCACTTCGTCAGATTCCGGCTCGCTGGTAGTTGATACTATCGCTTCGGGCGGAAAGTTTGATGCGCCCGTGGGGCAACGGGTGTTTTGGTGTTCTGCTGAGGGGTTGGTTGCTATTGCCCTTCTACTCGGCGGAGGGTTGAGGTCGTTGCAGGCGACTGCAATCGCGTCGGGTTTCCCCTTCGCGCTTATCGTCATTGGGATGGGACTCTGCACATGGATCGCCCTGCGGAAGGAAGCGGACTGATTTGTTGTGAGAAGCGTCCCGGTTTTGAGCGTAAATACGGCTAGGTTGTGATAGAAGAGAGAGGGTTCTTGATGAATTACAAGCAGAAATTAGGCTAATATGGCTTTAGGCGCGGTGATAATGTTGGTGGGAATGGTGGCAGGATCTGTCTTTTCTCCGTCATTGAAGGCGCAGGGAGACAGCAAGATTGGTGAGATAAAGATGTTTGACAACATAGTCTGTAAAACCTTATCGGTAACTGAAGGAATTGTTTGCTCTGGAGGCTTAACGATACTTAATGAGGATGAGCTGCTAAGTACAGGCATAGAGTTATTGAGTAATAAAAACGGGAATACAATAGCAATCCATTCTCCATTAGGACTGGACAAGGGTGGTATAACACTATCTACTGCGTTGTCGGGTATTGGACAAGGCAATCGCATGATAGTGTGGGATACTGAATCAGCGAAACCCGCTATGGAGTTAAGTTCCACTGAATCAGCCAATATAATACAACTTGAAAATAAAAAGGGAAAAGACGCAATTTCTATGGGGGCTACTAACGTTGGAAATGCAATAGATGTTTCGGATACAGAAGAGTGCGATGCAATTCAGATTGGTAGTTATGGCTCTGCTATAAATTCAATAATGGTTTATGATGAAGCAAAAAGAATCAAATGGCGAAATCCTGAACGCTAGGAGGACATCATGAACACCCGTATAGCACAATGGGTATTTGTTCTAACGCTTGAGTTTGGAAGCCTCGTTCCGTTTTAGGACCTTGATTCCGTCCACAGTTCAACCCCGCATGACAACTGGGTTATCAGTTGTTTCGATAACGTCTTTGTCCACGTTGTTTTGCCTTTGTATGGCGTTGAATAAGTTTTGGCAGCTCCACCTCCACACACTCACGAACCACCCCTGCAAACTTGAATCCGAAGCGTTGTTTTGTGCAGATCCCCAACATTGACGGTGCCCTCTTCATCACCTCGCGACAGGCAATCGCTTATCCTTGCAGCCTAGGAGATTCTCCTTGAGCACAACAAGAGCCAATAGCAGTGAATCAATCGGATACCGCGAACTGATTCGCGGCAATCGCAATTTTCGCCTGCTTTGGCTTGGACAGATTATCAGTCTCCTGGGGGATTGGTTTAATTTTGTCGCTTCCGCTTCGCTCATCGCAATACTGACCCAGTCCGGGTTTGCTGTCGGCAGTCTCTTCGTCGTTCGTATGCTCGCACCATTCTTCATCAGTCCCATCGCCGGCGTGGTCGCCGACCGCTATAACCGCAAATATACTCTCATCATAACTGACTTGGCGCGTGTCGTAGTTGCATTCGGCTTCCTTTTGGTTCGGACCGCAGATGATGTTTGGCTGCTTTACGTCCTGACCGCCCTCCAACTTGGGATCGGTGGTTTCTTCTTTCCGACGCGAAACGCGATCTTGCCCGACGTTGTGTCATCAAAGGAACTCGGTGCTGCCAACGCCTTGGGATCCGCGACTTGGTCGGTTATGCTCGCTTTGGGTGCTGCCCTCGGTGGAATTGTGTCCGGCGCATGGGGTATCTACCCTGCCTTTGTCATTGACGGCTTGACCTTTCTCCTCTCAGCCGTATTCATCGCCCGGATTAAACTTGATGTGGAGCCAGCGCTCGCTGAGTCGGATAAAACCATGGGGGGTGCCTTCAAAGAGTACCTTGACGGTTTGCGTTATCTCGGCAGGCACACCGATACACTGGTTGTTGCGCTGCATAAGGCTGCCAGCGCGCTCATGATGGGCTCTGGATCCCAAGTAGCAATGGTTGCCATCGCTGAAGATATCTTTGTAATCGGAGAAGGTGGGGGTATCAGCCTCGGTCTTATGCTCGCGCTGGGCGGCGTTGGGACCGGCGTGGGTCCAATCGTCGCCCGCCGTTTCACCGGGGATCGGGATCGCCCGTTGCGGAATGCCATCATTTTGGGCTATCTGATGGGGAGTGTGGGGCTCGCTATTGTCGCGCCGATGGCTCACTTCGGTTGGGTGCTTTTGGGTGTCACCCTCCGCGGGATTGGTGGAGGAATCATCTGGGTGTTCTCGACACAACTGCTACTGCATCTCGCCCCCAATACGGTCCGTGGGCGGGTCTTCGCCACCGATTTTGCCCTTTTCACGCTGATGAGTGCGGTCGGTTCTGCGGTTGCTGGCGGAGCCCTCGACGCTTCATTGAGTCTTCCCGCAATTTTCTGGTGGATGGCGGGTTTGACGGTGATCCCAGCGGTTCTGTGGGCGGCGTGGCTGGGCGGAAGAGTCGAACGCGAAACGTGAAAGTCCTCTGTTCATTGGTTTTACGCAAATTCAGCACGCAGCGCGAGATTTTTTTATTTTTAACCCCCTAAATCCCCCTTATCAGGGGGACTTATGAACCAGCTGCGTAAGCCCTAATTAATAAACGAGTGTGCTAATGAGTTCAATCGGTTTCTGCTGCACAATTTCTTAACATGATCGAAGATAATAAAAACAGGACTTACGCATTTCGGCATAAGTGGTGCGGGGCAAGATGCCTGCCTACAGTTGGCTGCGTAAGCCCTAAAAGATTCTTCTTTGCGCCCTCCGGCGTAGCCGAGAGTCCTCGCTACGCGGGATTTGCGTTAAGACAGATTTCACTGACCGAATCCCAGACTGCGGAGATGAGCGACAGCTTGCTTCATATCTCCGGGTGCCTGCATAATCCATGGTCCCTGAAAACCCACGTCTTCAAGAACCTGCTTAACACCGGCAAAATCCACCGCCCCTGCGCCGAGTGTGGGGAAATCCCACTCGTCAAAATTGCCGCTGTGGTCCTTCAAATGGGTGCTCACGACATACTGTGCAATCTTTTTTAACTCCGTGACCGCATCCGCCCCATCCGTATAGAAACTGATATTCCCCGTATCATAATTGATTCTGATGTTTGGATGGTCGGTCGCCTCCATCGTCTTCAATGCAACCTCGGCGTTATGAACGAGCGACGGATGCGTTTCGAGCGCGACGGTGATGCCGCGTTGTGCTGCTTCATCACCCATCGTTTTCAGCCAGTCGCAGACCTTCGGCCTCATCTCCTCATCGGCTTTGATACTACTGAGTGCGAGATCCACGCCCATTTTGACCGCTGCATCGAAGGCGTTTATCCACGCTTCGCTCGCTGCCTCAGTGGCAACGGTATCCTCTTCAAGATACAACGCGGTCAGTCCGATGGCTTGTAGTCCCTGCGCTTTGAGTTCTGCCTGAAGCTCTTCGACCTTGTCGGGTTCAGGGGCACCTACCTGAACATATCGGATGCCATGTTCTAAAAGCTCCGCACCGCCCCCTATATTCGCCAATACGTTTGCCATACCGACTCCTTTCTGCGCGGATGAATCGCGCTTCCACTTAGGGTCATTTAATTCTCCCGTAGCTCGATCTCCCGGTCGAGGCTAGGGCGGGGAGACCAGATGCCCCGCCTACGGATATGGTGTATTATGTTACACTGTTGGGGTGTAGATCGCAAGCCGTTTGTTGATTTGATCTGATTTTTTTCGCCTTTTTTGTTCAATCATGCTATAATGTTTGCCTGATACCTTCCTTATTCCTCCCGCTAGCGAGGGGAATAAGGAAGGTGCAAAAATGAGTGAGGAACCATTTGCGATATGCTTAGCGATTCACAAATTGCGACATTCAAAGAAGAAGGCTACCTGATCATTGAGGACCTTTTCACCGACGATGATCTGCGCCCGGTAAAAGACGAGTTCAGTGCTGTCGTCGAAGCACAGGCGCAGCAACTCTATCAAGCCGGGCGGGTGAGCAGTTTGTATGAAAACGAGTCTTTTGAGCGGCGGTTGGCAAAGATTGCTGCCGAAGCACCTGAAGCGACTTCAGCACTACAAACCCGCGCCCATAAAGACGAAGCGTTTTTTCAGTTCCTGAAGCACCCCAAAATTCTTGATCGGGTTGAGTCGCTGGTGGGTCCCGATATCCTGTGCCATCCCTCCTACAACATCCATCCACGCCTACCGGGAGGGTATACCACCCCGCATCAGGATGCAGGATTTTATCTGCCCGATGGCGATGAGACACTGATTCTAGCGTGCTTGATACCGCTTGTCGATACCACGCTTGAGAATGGGTGCCTATGGGTCGCCCCGCGTCGGCATAAAGAGGGGGTTTTACGTCACCGCTGGGAAAAGGATGGGCTAAATATTCCGCTTGACGAAGTCTCAGAGGCGGAGCGGCAGCCACTCCCTACAAAGGTCGGCAGCATGGTGATGTTCAGCAGTATGACCCCGCACGGTTCGCTGGTCAATCACACGGATACCCTCCGTTGGAGCATGGACCTGCGCTACCAAGCACTGGGGAAACCTACAGGCCGTTGGTATGTCCCCGGCTTTGTCGCCCTGAGCCGTTCAAACCCCGAATTGGAGACCCCCAGCTGCAAGGCATGGATCGCCGAAGTTGAGCGCGTCGAAGAGAAGGCAAACAAATACCCCGAATGGCCACGTTATCGGTGGCCCCAGACGAAATAAACTTGCTCAAAGGAATTTCTCCATGGTCCGAATCCCAATTACCATGTGTCACGGCATTAGGCATGATGGCAACTATCCATTGACCTCGGACCGTCTCGACAGACTGGTGAACATTGCTGCCGAACTGAACTTTGAATCTATCAATTACAATCAGCTTTTTCAATGGTTTCGAGAAGGAGGGAAGTTACCGCCTCGACCAATCATGTTCGACTTTGATCACCCCGTGAAATCAATGCGCTATGAAATACACGATGTCCTGAGCAAATACGGCTATGCCGGAAATCTGTTTATCAATACCGGACCAGTGAATGAACTCTACGCCAAACCGATGCCGTCGTCTTTCCTCCGTGAGATTATGACTTGGGATGAGATAGGGCAGCTCATGGAAAGCGGTTGGCATATCGGGGCGCACACAGTGACGCATCCAAACCTGTCTGAACTCTCCCTAGCAGATGCATCCGGCGAAAAGTTACGTGCGGAGTTGGAGCAGTGTGACGAAACATTGAAAAAGCATCTCGGAATTACGCCACAAGATTTTGCTTTTACAGGCACGAGTTGGAGCAGTATCGCAGAGCGCGAGGTCTCAAAAAGATACCGGTTTGGTAGGCTCTGGATTGTGGGGACAGAATATCAAGTTGATGGCGAGACAATGAGATACGCTGACCTCGTTGGCGTTGATGGTCCCGACGAAGAGGATGGGGGACCGCCAATGGCGGCGCGTTATATTACAAAGGATTCGCCCCCTTATCGTCTGCCGTCAATGGAAATTCAGAGACCGCTGATTTATGACACTGATGCGTTTCGCCGCTATCTTGAGGGCGCACCAGGGGCTTAGATGAATTGTGTACCTTAGAATTAATGAGACACTCCAAACCAGTGCGGTTGGAAACCGAACCTACCGTTCTCCCGTTTGGTAGGCACTGTTTCTAACTGTGCCGATGCGGTGCGGTGAGAAACCGAACCTACCGGGGGCGAAAGTGTCTATTTATTCTTAGAATTCACCATAGAAGGAAGTGAATAGATGGCATCAATCGATTTTTCATTGACCGACAAGGTCGTTCTCGTGACCGGTGCGGGAAAAGGCATCGGTAAAGAGATTGCGCTGGCTTGTGCAGCCGCCGGAGCGGACATCGTCGCAGGGAGCCGCACCGTCAGTGAAGTTGAACAGGTAGCGGAGGAGGTTCGCAAAGCCGGTCGACGGGCGGAAGCGTGGCAGTTGGACGTTGCAGAGGTTTCAAGCGTCGAGGCATTTGTGCGGAAAACACTTGATGCCTTTGGCAGAATTGATGTGTTAGTTAATAATGCCGGAGTCAACAAAGTCCAGCCTGCGCTTGATGTAACCGAAGAAGATTTTGATTACATCGTGGATGTAAACTTTAAGGGCACGTTCTTCATGAGCCAGATGGTAGCAAAATCGATGATTGAGGGAGGTATTCAGGGGCGCATCATCAACATCAGTTCTCAGGTTGGCGTTGTCGGGGGACCCCTTCGAGCACCCTACAGCGGCGCGAAAGGTGCTGTTTGCCTACTCACCAAATCGTTAGCCGCAGAATGGGCACCGCACGGCATCACGGTCAACTCGGTCGCACCTACCGTCACCCGCACACCCCTTTCAGAAACAGCATTGAAAAATCCCGGATTTCAGAAGATGGTAACCGAAAATGTTCTGATGGGACGGATTGCAGAACCGGAGGAGATAGCGGCGGCGGTTATCTACCTCGCGAGCGACATAGCGGGTATGGTCACTGGACACACCCACCTTGTTGATGGTGGATGGACAGCGGTTTAACCGCACGGATTAGCAAGTCTTAATCAGGGCATCGGAACAGGAAGGATAGGAGTAATGGGACAACTGACCTCAAACGGCATACCGCTAGATATGTCACCAGACGCATTCGGTGAGCTGCGTGACTCAAATGATCTGCTTGATGACACCCCCGCCTTGAGGGAGCGAATGACGGAAGATGGCTACCTCCTACTCCGCGACTACTTGGATTTGGAGTGGGTCTCGGATGCTCGGCGGTCCGTGCTTGAAGTGTTAGCGGAACATGAGATGCTTGACGAAAACTATCCTCTCATGGAAGCACAGGCAGCAAAGAGTGATAACGGCAAATTTCGCTCCGCGATCGGCAGCCATGCAGCGTTGGGGAAGTTACCCGCTGTGCGGAAGTTGGTGCATTCCGGTCGGATGATCGATTTCTACACCACATTCCTCGGCGGCGAGGTCAGGTCATTTGATTTTATCTGGATGCGCGTGATGGGTCCCAGTCGATCGAGTGCGCCACATTACGACATTGTGTACATGGGGCGAGGCACCACGAACCTATACACCTCGTGGACACCGTTGGGGGATGCTCCCTTGAGTGATGCCGCGCTAATGGTGCTTGAGAATTCTCACCGTCTGGAAGAGCTCAAAGCAACCTATGGGCAGATAGACGTAGACAAGAAAGGCAACTGGAAAAAATCGGGAGGGCAATACGGCAAAGACCCCGCAGCGATTCAGAAGGAGCTTGGGTGCCGCTGGCTCACAACAGACTTCCGCGCCGGAGATCTGCTGGTGTTCAGTATGTATACGATGCACTGTTCGCTTGACAATCGTTCAGATCGGATTCGGCTATCTTCCGACACGCGCTACCAACTGGCATCGGAGCCGGTGGATGAACGTTGGATTGGCGAAAATCCGATTGCCCATTCCGTGCGGGAAGAGGTGTGAGATAAAGGCGCATGAAATATGGAGCATTTCACAATAGAAATTCAACGTGATGCGAATTTCTTTGTCGCTCAGTGTCTTGAGGAGGAATCCTGTTTCATCAACTTCTTAGCAGTGGAAGCCTCACCCTTTAGGGCGGGGTAACTGACGCAAGGAAGAACACTCCAAGAAATCACCCGTAATATGCGCGAAGTTCTGGAATTGATGTTAGATGCAAAGAACCCTCAACTAGAGGTGCACTTACGACACGATGCAGTTGAGGTGTTTGCTTGAAACCTTTTGTAGTGTTATAGCCTTTAGTTCATTAGTTGGTTGATTTATTCTTCTTATGTTCCACCTTTCGGATACACATGTCGCCCCTCTGGGGCTAAATGAACCGATGAACCAATGATTTTTATGTTTCATGCATCACGTTTCACGCTATCAACAGCTGCAAACTAGCACCATTGGTTTATAGTCATGGATTTGATAAAACACATTGATAATTAAGACTGAGCAAATATTATCCTATCCAATAGGCAATAACTTTATAAATTAAGCAGGAGATCATCATGATTATACGAAACTGGCGTGACTCAATCCCCTATGTCGGGCATGAGAGCAAAATTATTTGGCCCATACTGACACGCGCTGGAAGCGAAAACGCGGATCCACCGGAAGCCGGGTGTCTGCTGGGACTGACCAACTTCACACGCCATGTCGTTCAAGGACGCATCACAACGGATTATCACGATCACCAAGACAAAGAACAGGTCTATTACTTCATCAAAGGGCGCGGTAAAATGTTGATTGATGGTGAGGAATACCCGGTGACAGCGGGTGATGCCGTGCATCTGCCGCCCAAGACAAAGCATGGGGTTATCAACGATGGCGAAGATGAGATTGAGTACCTGAATATCAGCGCGCCCGTTGAGCAGTAGCTTGGCAACGCAACCCCTCTCTATTAGGACTTATGCAAATTGAACAGAAAATTGACATATTTTGCTGAAAAGTCGTTATTTGGTTGCATTTAACCCCCTAAATCCCCCTTATCAGGGGGACTTTAAGAGGAAATGCGTAAGTCCTATCTATGTTACAGTTAAGGAGTCTTTATGATTAAACTCGGTATGTATGGTTCGTATTTTGGCAAGGACGATCCAAAAACACTTCCCTATATTGAAGATGTGGTCGATTTTGCCTACGAGCTGAAACTAGACGTCGTCGATTTCCGCGCCGATGTGGGCTTTCGTTCGCAGGATCCCGATTATCTGCGCACCATCAAGATTAAGTGTCTCAAAGCCGGACTCCCTATCGGCTACCTAGCAACCGGCGGCCATTTTGTGGGCACGGAAGATGAACTGCAGCAGAAAATGGCTCGGTGCAAAGCGGATTTGGATACAGCCGTTTTCCTAGGGACGCCAATGGTCAGATCTTTCTGCGGGCCCACGCCGGAAACCGATGAAGGGCAAGCGCGCGAAGTCGAGTGTTTCCAAGAACTTTGTGACGCCGCCGCTGAAAAGGGTATCATCGTCGGGGTACAGAACCATCCGTGTACCGGCGAGGGCGTCCTGCAGCTCCTGCGCGAGACAAACCGTGAAAACTTTACCTTCATTCTAGATACCGGTCAGTGGGTCGGCTCCCCTTCACAGAACCAAGGGGTTCCCGATCCGGATATAGATACCTACGAATTTATGGAGCAGACCGCTGCCCACGCTTCGTATGTCCGCGCTAAAATCTATAAAGTGGATAGTGGGCGTGAGGAGTGGCTAGATTATGAGCGCATCGTTGAAATTCTGAAAGCAGCGAATTTTAACGGCTGCATGTCCATCACATTCGAGGGCAAGGACGTCAACGAATGCGATGATAAGGAAACTTTCAGACGAGCGGCTAAGTACCTACGCGGACTACTTGCCGCCTAGCCTTTTTGGAGATTCCGTGGGGAACAACGATCGTTGTTCCCTACATCGGAGTCGGAACACAATACATAATCAAGGAGATTATAATGGCCGAAAATGTTTACTCAAGATTAGGTGCAGTGCCAATCATCAACGCCGCAGGCAACTCTACCGCCATGGGCGGCTCAACCCCTACTCCGATAGTCAAACAAGCGATGGAAGAGGCGGAAGAGTATTTCGTGGATATGGAGGAACTGCTCGAAAAGTCCGGAGACCACATTGCTTCTCTAGTGGGGGCAGAAGCTGCTTATGTCACAGCTGGCTGTTACGCTGCTATGGTTCTATCCACTGCCGCGTGTATCACCGGCAATGATCAAGAGAAAATGGATCAGCTCCCGGACACTACCGGCATGAAAGATGAAGTCATCCTCCAAGCGAAGCAGCGATACGGATTCGACCGGGCTTACACCATACCGGGAAGCAAGCTAGTGATAGCCGGCGATGAAAGCGGGTGCACGCCAGAACAATTGGAAGCCGCAATCGGTCCCCAGACCGCGGCAGTGATTCACTTTGTCAGTCCTGATCCGGACGCCACCGTTGTCTCGCTCGAAGATACGGTCAGAATTGCACACGCACATAATGTGTATGTCATCGCTGACGCCGCTTCACAGATTTTCCCGATCGATTATTTTCAGGACACCGCTACATCGGCTGACTTGGTCTGCTTCGGTGGTAAATATGTCCACGGTCCCCATTCGGCTGGGTTTGTGGCTGGTAAGAAGGACCTGATTCAAGCGGTAGCAGCCCACGGCTTTATCGGACCTCGCCCCCTGGGACGCGGGATGAAAATAGACCGGCAGGAAATCATTGGACTCACTGTCGCTCTCGACCAATGGTTCACCATGGACCATGAGGAACGCTTCGACGAATACCGTAAAAAGTTCGCTGTCATTGAGCGTGCTATTGAGGGAGCACCCGGTGTGGAAGAAACAAAAGAGGTTTCCACGCAGAGATATTGGGGCGTTGAGCTCCACGTCGTCGTTAATGCAGCGGAATCGGCGCGGAGTGCCAGCGAACTCATTGCGGAACTTGATGCCGGTGACCCCTGCATCAAAGTCGGTGGTGAAGGCGAAGATACTGTCGTCGTCCGGGTGGACAACCTAGAGGAAGGCGATGAACATACCATCGCCCAGCGGTTGAGAGCCCTGCTCGCCGGTTAAATTCGATCACGGATAACGCAGATTAACGGATAAACACGGATTTCAACTATATCCCGTGGATACTGTTAGGAGATGCTCCCTTGGGCGATACTGTGCTGGTGTAGGGAACAACGATCGTTGTTCCTTACGAAACGCCCAATTCTGCGTTCAGCTGTGTTATCCACATTTGCCCACCAATAGACTATTGGCAAACACATGCAGATGAACAAGCAGTTTCCAACAGCAGCATGTGACAAAATTGCGGCGGATTTTCACGGACGTATCGGCTTCTACATCGAAGACCTGACCACCGGCATCACGCACGAACACAACGCAGATCAACGCTTTCCTACCGCGAGTGTCTGCAAAGTTCCGGTGATGATTGAGTTGTTTCGTCAGGTTGAGGTAGGCATTCTTTCTCTTGATGATCGCCATCGGCTGCAAGGGAACATCTCTACTCACGGCTCAGGGACGCTAAAGCTGATGGAAGATGCGCCGGAACTGACGTTACGCGACTACTGTCGGTTGATGATCAGTATCAGCGATAATATGGCGACCGATTTCCTGTTAGGGGTAGTTGGGCTGGAATCTGTTAATACCACGTTGGATGTAATGGGCTTCCCCAACACCCGAACCAGCGTGACTCTCGGCCGCTATCATTATCGGATGTTCGGCATGGATGATGTCGCGTGCAACCGAGAAAATGATGTGTTGCAGCAAAAACGGGCAGAGACGCATGGCACTGACTTCAACAGTGTATCCTTTCAGGACTCTTTGGAGAATAACATCGCTACCCCAAGGGATATGGGTAGCATCCTGAAACAACTTCACGCCGGTCAGATTGTCAGTCCGCAAGCATCCGCAGCGATGATCAAGATGCTTCAGCTTTGCAATGACCGCCGTATGATCCCCCGCGACTTAAAATCTGACATCCCAACTGCGCACAAGATTGGATCGAGTGGGCGCATCAAGGGGGATGTCGGTCTTATCTTTCTCTCAACGGGCCCGCTTGTTGTCTCCGCGTTCGCACTTGCCAACAGCGATGATGTCCGTGGGGATGAGGTGATTGCGGAGATCGCCCGGTTGGCAGTAGAAACTTTCTCGCCTGAAAGCATTGCTCAATGATTTTTACACCTTCCGGTTTTCTTGTCTCGACACTTTATCGGGAGCAATATTTTATCAAAATCTAAATTTCCTATGGAGGAAACAAAATGACAGAGATACATAGTTCTTGGCAACGCGATTTCGATGTATACGACAGACTCAATGCGCTCGGCATTGACCTAGGAACAAAAGCCGATGCAGTTTCCGATCCCCGCGGTCGGCGTATCTGTAATCTCACCTTTACCCCGTCCGGTCTGGTTTTCGCTTCGGGGACAGGTGCCGGTACAGGACCGGTAACCAACGACGATCAAGATGTGGAAGACGGTTACGAAGCAGGTCGGGAGGCAGGCATCAGCCACATCCTTTCCTTGCACTGGGGATTGGAACCCTTTGGAAACTTGAACGATGTTTGGTACTGCGTTAAGTGTATCGGGATGGTCAACTCACACGGCGGCGGGGCTTTTACAAAATCACCCCAAGTTGTGGATGGCTACACGAAAGCGTTTCACGATGTGTTCGGCGGACCGTTATCTGAATCGGCTGACGATGGCATGGACTCATCGCTATCGGGTTGGCACGCACGAAGTGCCGTCGCAGGTTATGATCTACCGGGAAACTGCAAGATTGAACCTGAGATGATTTTTCAGATCGATCCGGATCTGGCAATGAGAATCATCCGAGAGCGTGGCCCACATATCTAAGTTTTAACTCATGTTAAGAGATCCACCAACAGAAACCGAGTTTTGAAGAAAAAACTCGGTTTCTCTCCATGCTTGGGAGATGTTATGTCTACTCGCTTCGTTTTTTTGACCGACAGCCACTATTATCCCGGTGCGCCGAAGGATTACGGCGCACCGAAAATGCTGACAAAGAGTAAGACCGTCCTCGACGCAATTGTGCCTGCGGTCAATCCAATCAAACCTGAATTCATTGTCCATGGCGGCGACTTTCTCTGCGGTGGTAGTTCGTTTGACCTACCGTGGACGACCTATCTGCAATCTATTGAGGACGTTGCGACAAACTTTGCTGATTTTGAGGCACCGCTGTATTGTGTCCCCGGCAATCACGACTCCGACGCACAACAGGGATCTTTTGAAGCGTTTGCAAAAAGATTTGACATTCCCGAAACGCTCAAAGTCGTTGATGCCGCCCCGCGCCTGCGCCTCGCGATCGCCAACATCTATCACCAATGCGATCCAATCGAAGACGGCAGCGGCGTTTGGACCGATACCCTCGACAATGCCCTCCGTGAGGAAGCAAAACAAGCGTATGACGAAGGGCACGCGATGCTGTTGTTTATCCATGCATGGGCACTCCCAAGCCATGAAGAGGGAAAGGGAACCCTCGACGGTGCAGCTCGGTTGTTGGAAACTGTGAAACAGAGTCCCGCCATCGTCGCGCTTTTTACAGGGCACCGGCATACCAACCGTATCCGGATGTACCGTGATTTCCTCACTGTTGACACCGCATGTCTGATCGGTTACCCGATGGGGTTTCGGGAGGTTCAACTCCGGGACGATGGATATTTTGAGACGCGATTTCATCAACTCCCGCTACCAGCACTTATCCAAGAATCGTATGACAAATCTAGTGCTGAGACGAATAACGTTTGGTGTGGTGAAATCCATGACCGGAATACGGAAATCCTCATACCGAGACTGAAAGAGATTTGGCGTTAGAATAGGAGAACTAGATGAGAATCCTCGTCACCGGCGCCGCTGGGGCTGTTGGTACGGCGGTCGTGAAAGGGATGAAAGACCGGTATTTGCTGCGCGGGTTTGACCGCGTACCGATGCCGGATATTGAAGATGCGATTGTTGGGGATGTCACTGACTTCGACACCGTGCACAAAGCCACTCAGGACATGGAGGCGGTGATTCATCTCGCAGGCAATCCCTCCGGCGGCGCGCCGTGGGAGGATATCCTCCAGAATAACATTATCGGCACCTACAATGTGTTTGAAGCTGCACGGCAAAACGGTGTGCGTCGTATCGCTTTCGCCAGCCGCGCCGGGCTCCTCGCACCTTACCCAAAGGACATCATGCGGACGGTTGATATGACCCCTCGACCGGAGACCTACTATTCAATCAGCAAGGTCTTCGGAGAGAATTTGGGCTATATGTACTCAGCCCGATTCGACATGGAATTTGTCTCAGTTCGGATCGGCAACTTCAAGCGGGACCGCGACCTCCCCGACCACCCGCATCAACTGAGCCACGGCGACGCAGCTCGCGTGTTCGAGCAGGCGGTCATACAGCCGGGGGTGAAGTTCGAGGTTGTGTTCGGCGTTTCAGATAGCACATGGGCGCTCTACGATCTGGAGCATGGGCGGCAGGTTATCGACTACCACCCACAGGATAAGTCGGACGCAGAGCCGGAGGTTTGAAAATCAAGGACGTTCTTATCATCGGTGGCACACGATACATGGGTCGGATTGTTGTGCAGAGACTGCTTGAACGCGGGGACAAGGTCACCATTTTCTCCAGAGGGACTACCCAACCCGAATGGTGGGAGCAGATCGAACATATTCAGGGAGATCGTGACGATCGTTCAGATTTTGCAGCAAAGCTGAAGGGGAAATCTTATGATGCGGTCATTGATACGCAGGCTTACCGTAAGGAAGATGTCGAATCTGCTGTGGGGGCACTCAGTGGAAATGTGGGTCGTTACGTCATAGTCAGCACCGGATCGGTATACCTAGAAGGCGCAGTAGACTTCTCCAAGCACTGCTCATTCCAAGAGTCGGTCGTGGATTGGTCGTCAATTGATTATACCTACCCCGCCGGAGAAGACCCGTACGGCATCGGCAAGCGACACTGCGAAAAGTGGCTCCAAGAAAACAGCAAGGTTCCGTACACAATCGTCCGTATCCCGGCGGTCATGGGCTGGGACGACCCGACCGGACGGATGTGGTGGTGGGTCCAACGGGCATTGGACGGACGCGGTGTGATCATCCCTTTAGAAAACCGTGGACTGTTCCGTACCCTGTATTCCGCTGACGCTGCAGAGGCTTTCATCCGTGTCCTTGACGTGCCAAAGACCGCCAATCAGACATATCATATCGCCATGCAAGAGATAATGACCATTGAGCGTTGGGCAAGCCTAATTTGGGAAGCAGCGGGTCACGAGTGCCAGATTACCTATGTTCCAAACGAAATTATCCAAAAACAACCCCACCTAGACACTTACACCCTGCCAATGAGTCGGCCCGTTTCATACCTCTACAACCTGTCCAAAGCCGAGCGCGAGTTCGGTTTCAGCACCACACCCGTAGAAGAATGGATTCAGACAACCGTAGATTGGTATCGTGAGCAGTATGAAGGCGAAGATTCGGAGGGCTATGAATATCGGGAAAACGAGCTAAGGTTAGCGGCAAGATGGAAGGAACAATTTGGTCAGTTCATTTCAGAGTTCTAACCGTAGCTCTTAGGGAACAACACTCGTTATTCCCTTAAACCCTGATTCAGACAATCATCCTGATTTGACTTTGGGAGACAACAAAATGTCAAACGCCGAGACAAAAAACGCGCTGTTCCACCGCGATTTGAGTTACGATTACCCCCTAATAGTGCGCGGAGAAGGGATTTACCTCTACGATGAAACAGGCAAACGCTACATCGACGGTGCCGCCGGTGCGAGCAACGTCACTTTGGGACACGGCCGTCAGCGTATCGCGGATGCAATGGCAGAACAGGGCAAAACACTTGCTTATTGCTTCGCCACCCACTTTACGACCCAACCGGCACTCGATTTAGCCGATCGGGTTGCTGCGATTGCCCCCGGCAACCTGAACCACGCCTATTTCGTTTCGGGCGGTTCGGAGGGGATTGAAACCGCAATTAAAATCGCCCGGCAGTACCACGTGCAGCGTGGAAATGGTCAAAAGCACCAAGTTATCTCTCGTTGGCGCGGCTACCACGGTGCGACACTCGGCGCTTTGGGCGTCACAGGTACGCCGGGGATGCGTGACCTTTTCGCACCTTTGCTGCCTAATTTCCCGCACATCGCCCCCTGCTATCCATATCGCTGCGCGTTTGCGGGTTGTGAAGGCAAATGCAACCTGACCTGTGCCCAGGAACTAGAACAGATGATCTTGCAGACCGGTCCGGAGAACGTGGCGGCATTTGTGGCGGAACCGTTGGTGCTCGGAGGGGTTGCTGCGGCGATACCGCCTAGGGATTACTATCCACTCGTCCGCGAGATCTGCGATAAGTACGATGTCCTATTTATTGCCGATGAAATCATCACAGGCTTCGGGCGCAGCGGACGATATTTCGCCATTGAGCATTGGGATGTCCTCCCAGATATGATTGTCTTTGGGAAGGCAGCCAGCAGCGGTTACGCCCCTTTGAGCGGCGTGATTATTCGGGATAGCATTCGTGATACCTTTGCGGCGGGCGGCACACCTTTCGCCCACGTGTTCACCTACGTCAATAATCCCATAGCAATGCGAGTTGGTCTGGAGGTGCTAGACATCATCGAAGAGGAAGGGATCCTTGAACATACCACGGAGATGGGCGCGTATCTGCTGGAAAAGGCTAGCGCGTTAGACGCACACCCAAGCGTCGGCGAGATCCGGGGGCTCGGACTGATTCTCGGCGTCGAACTGGTACGCGACAAGGATACGAAGGAACCCTTCCCTGCATCGCTCGGTTTTCACAGACGGCTCAACAAGATTCTACTGGACAAGGGCTTGTCCACAGGGAGTGGCGGCGGTACAGCAGATTGGGTGAACGGTGACGATCTGCGCTTTTATCCTCCGCTGATTATCACGCGCAGCCAGATCGACGACGTGATTGCCATGATTGATGAGGGTTTGACCCAATTGGAAGCGGAAATTTAACGCAAAGCCGCAGAGTCGCAAAGAAAAGACTTTTTAAATTTTCGCAGCCCGAACCTTGTGCTTTTGCTTCATTGCGTCCTTGCGCTCTATTTTTCTTGCTCCGCCTCTTATCCGAATAGCGGGTTAGTTGTGCCGAATGCGTCTACGGCTGTCCCCGTAACCGCAGAACTCGTATCTGAGGCTAGGAAAACCGCGAGCGCTGCAATCTCTTCGGGCAGCATCAGCTTCGGATTCTCCTCTCTACCCCCGCTCCCGAATGCCTCGCGGAACCCCTCCGTGTCAACCCCACCGGGACAGATGCAGTTAACATCAATGCCGTGCTGCTTGACTTCGGCTGCGACGCTCTCCGTCAGACTGATTAGTGCGGCTTTCGTCACCCGATAGGCAGTACGCCCCTTGCCCCCTTTGCGTCCACCAATGCTTGAGATATTGATGATTTTGCCGTATCGGTTTTCGATCATGCTCGGTAGGGCGAACTTTGTGAGCAGCGCAGCGGCGGTTAGGTTCACATCCATG
This sequence comes from Candidatus Poribacteria bacterium, assembly GCA_021295755.1. Classification (NCBI taxonomy): domain Bacteria; phylum Candidatus Poribacteria; species Candidatus Poribacteria bacterium. The sequence continues at coordinate 10,931 of JAGWBT010000038.1, read as the reverse complement.
ACCTGTCGCCACAGATCGGCGTCCAAGTCCACCAGATCTATGGGAGGGTGGATAATGGCAGCGTTGTTGACTAAGATATCAACCCCTCCAAATTTCCCGGTCGTTTCAGCCGCGATGCGCTGGATGTCTCCCTCAACGCTCAGATCTGCCGTCACCGCCAATCCTGCAGAACCCGCCGCCTCGACCTGAGCGATGACCGCTTCAAT